>JAAZFP010000169.1 GCA_012511645.1 Microbacteriaceae bacterium | reverse complement strand
TCCCGCCATATCAGGCTTGTTCGCTCAGGAAGCCTGCGAAGTACTCCGTGAGTTCGTCTCGAGCGGTCAGCGGCAACAGGTGCGAGACATATTGGTCAGGTCGCACCACCACGATTGCGCCATCACGACTCACCCCGCGCTGCGTGAAAATATCGTCATCGGCGATCGCCGTATACACCTTCTCGTAGTCAGTGAGCTGAAACGGGCCACTCTTCGGCAAGAACAGCTTCGGCACTGCCTCGAGTGCGACCTCATGATGAGGCTGCTGGTAGACAACTTTCACGTCGAACACCGAGTCGAGGTCGGCTTCTGCAGGAGTGAACCGGCGAATCGGCGAGTCTTCGGCGGTCAGCATCCAGTCGGCCCACGCGTTCAGATGGGTGTGCTCTGCGTCTGCGAATGCGTAGATCCGGATGCGACCATCGGCCCTATGGTGATGACCCAGGTGCACGGGCACGGCATCCGAGACGCGCGTCGTCCGCACCGACTTGAATCGCTTCCCGAGCGGGAAGCCAGTGGCGAGATCTTGGCGCGCGCTCCCCGAGGTCAGGGCTGAGGGCGCATACTCGGTCATGAATCCCGCAGGGAACTCAGCGGTCTGCACATAGAACTCCGCAACTTGGCCAGGCGAGTCAAACTCCTCCGGCTTCTTTGCCATCAGCGTCGACCATTCAAGGTCAAGATCGATGAGGTTCTTTGCGGTGACCTGACGCTCATCTGAGTAGGTCTGCAGGAGCGACTGCGGACTGCGACCCTCCAGCACATAGCCGAGCTTCCAGGCGAGGTTCCATCCGTCCTGCTTCGAGACGTTCATGCCCTGTCCCGCCTTCGCACTGTGCGTGTGGCAGGCGTCGCCGAGCAGGAACACCCGAGCCAATCCGTCTGGCGAGGTGGCGGCATCATCAAACCGGTCGGTGAGACGGTGCGCGACCTCGTAGACGCTGTTCCACACCACATTTTTCACGTCAAGCGTGTAGGGGTGCATGATCTGGTTTGCCCGTTCGATCACCGTCTCAAGCGGTGTCTCACGCACCTTGCCGCCGTCGTTCTCGTCGACCTCGCCCAGGTCAACGTACACGCGGAACAGGTGATTGCCCTCACGCGGAATGTGCAGAATGCTGCCGCGCTGAGAGTGAATAATCGACTTCTTGCGCACATCCGGGAAGTCGGTCTCTGCGAGCATGTCAATCACGCCCCACGCGTGATAGGACTGGTCGCCCCGCAGCGATCCGCCGATGGATGACCGCACCGCGGACCTGGCGCCATCGGCCCCGATGACAACCTTGGCATGCACGATCTTCTCTTCGCTCGCGCCGTGGGTCTCCAGCCCCGCAGCGTTGATGCCTGCTCCGCTGATCCCGGTCACTCGTCGCAGCGTGACCTTCACCGGGTACTCGCCCTCACCGGTCACCTCGAGCGTTTCAAAGTTCCAGCCATAGTCGATCTCTGCGCGCGCTGGTGCATTTCGCGCGTAATCGGCAAAGTAGTCGATGACGCGCGCTTGGTTGACGACGAGGTGTGGAAACTCGCTGATGTCTGAGGGATCATCTGGAGTGACATCGGTGCGAATGATGTTCTCGGGGTTCGCTGGGTCTGGGTTCCAAAACGCAGTCTCGGTGATCTGGTAGGCCTCTTGGATAATCTGCGGCGCGAACCCGAAGGCTTGAAATGTCTCGACGCTGCGCGCCTGCACTCCGTCTGCCTGACCAATGACCAACCTGCCATCACGACGTTCGACGAGACGTGTGGTCACCCCCGGGAACATCGCGAGCTGCGCGTGCGCTGCCACACCCGCCGGACCGGAGCCAACGATGAGCACATCCACCTCGTCGGGAAGCTCATCAGGCCGGTCAAGTCCGACACCTGCCGCTGGCAGGATCCTGGGGTCGGTCGAGACATACCCGAAATGGTGGAACTGCATGTGGTCTCCTCACCTCACTGTGGTGTCTGGGGAAAAACACTCACGAATTGTTCACTATCTGAACAAATGCCCCAACTATTGCACAGCAAGTGTAGAGGGTTGCACCCATTTTGCCAAGCGCAGGACAAGGACGAGCACTTGGAGCACGGTACGGGGGCTCGCGGCCGCCCACAACGGCTCACGCGAGGCACAGAACGTCGCTGGAAGCTACTCGCCCATCCGCTTACGGGACGCGATCGCACGCTCCGCCTCACGGCGATCCTGCTTCTCGCGAAGCGTTTGCCGCTTGTCGTACTCTTTCTTACCCTTCGCGAGCGCGATCTCTACCTTTGCACGACCATCAGAGAAGTACAGCTTCAGCGGCACGATCGTCATGCCACCCTCGCGCGTTTTCTGGTAGAGCTTGTCGATCTGCTGCCGGTGCAGCAGCAGCTTGCGCTTGCGCCGCGGCGCGTGGTTGGTCCACGAACCGTTGAGATACTCGGGGATGTAGGCAGCATCGAGCCACGCTTCACCGTTCTCGATGAAGACATACCCGTCGACCAGCGACGCACGGCCCATACGCAGCGATTTCACCTCGCTGCCGGTAAGCACCATTCCCGCCTCAAACGTGTCGAGAATGTGGTAATCGTGCCGCGCCTTCTTGTTCGACGCGATCAGCTTCTGACCGGTCTCTTTTGGCATACCGTCCAGTCTAGACCGGGTTGGTGGGCAACCGATTACACCCGCAGGTACCGGCTAATAGCCACCTTTGCCGCGATCGCGCTGAGCACCACACCCACAATGATCAAGATCGGCGGCACGATGAGCGACTGCTCAACCGTGATATAGCTCGTAAACGGCACGTTCGCCACGAGGAAATCCTGCACAAAGAACTTCACCACGGCGACCGAGGCAACTCCGGCGAGCACCGAGCCAATGAGCGCAGCCACAATGCCCTCAATAATAAATGGGGTCTGAATGAATCGGTTTGAAGCGCCCACCAAGCGCATAATGCCAATCTCTCGCCTGCGAGAAAACGCCGACAGCCGAATGGTGGTTGAGATGAGCAGCACTGCCGCAATCAGCATCAACCCCGCGATGGCGATGGCGGTGTAGCTGGCAACTCCCAAAAAGAGAAAAATTCGATCGAGCAAACTGCGTTGGTCGCTCACGCTCTGCACCCCGGGCACCCCAGAAAAATTCTCTTGAATGATCGCTGACCTCGAGGGGTCTTCGAGCTTTACCCAGAACGTCTGGTTCAACTGCTCGGGGCGAGTGATATCGAGAATGGGGTTGCCCTCAAACTGCTGTTGAAACTCTTTGTAGGCGTCTTCGTGGTTCACGAAGATAAAGTCCTCGATGTAGGGCGCGAGCACGGGATCATTCAGCGCCGATTCGACCGCGTCGATTTGCTCGTCGCCGGCAGCCGTGCCATCACAGGTCGCGCTCTGGTCAAACTGCGTGCACAGGTAGATTGCGACGTGCGCACGGTCATACCAGAAGGTCTTCATCAGCTGCACCTGCAGCTGCATCAAAATTGCCGCACCGACGAAGGTGAGCGACACAAACGTCACGAGGATCACCGAAATAACCACGGAAAGGTTGCGGCGCAGGCCATTCCAGACCTCACCCATCACGAGCCTGAGTCTCATCGCACGGGCCCCACATCCTCTTGATCCTCATTGGGCGTGAGCCCGAGCGCTGCCGAGAAGGTGCCAGGGGGCGCTGACGGTGCCTGCGAAGCCTGCCTGGGAGCGAGCACCGTGAGATCGAGGTCGTCGTCTGCGAGCGACTCAGGAGCTCCGGGTATCGTCGGCGCGGCAGGCGGTTCGGGAATGACCGGTTCCTGCTGCATCGCGAACTCGGCTTCCTCAACCGACAGCGGTTCAGGATCGGCGGGAGCCGCCACTGGCTCAACATGTGCCGACAGTGTCGAACGCACCACGTCTTCGCTCGCGCGAAGCACCCGGGCGCCGGCCTCGGTCAGGTCACCAAGGTCAATCGCAGCGGTCTCACCATAACCGCCGCGCTGCTCATCTCGAACCACCACACCCTGCGAGAGCTCGATCACACGCTGCTGCATAATATCGACGAAGGTGGCCTCGTGCGTGGCCATGACGACCGTCGTGCCAGAGGCGTTAATCGCACGCAGCAGCTGCATAATGCCAAGACTCGTTGCCGGGTCAAGGTTGCCCGTCGGCTCGTCGGCGAGCAGCACCGCAGGCTTATTGACGATGGCTCGCGCGATCGCTACGCGCTGCTGTTCGCCACCCGACAATTCGTGCGGGAACCGTTTTGCCTTGCCACCGAGTCCCACCATTTCAAGCACATCGGGAACAGCCTCTTGAATGAAGCCCCTCGACTTACCAATCACCTGCAGCGAAAACGCCACATTGTCGAAGACGGTTTTATTGGTGAGCAGTCGAAAATCTTGGAATACGACACCGAGGTTGCGCCGAAAATATGGCACCTTGCGGTTTGAGATTTTGCTGAGATCATGACCCAACACATGAATGCGGCCACCGCTCGGCTGCTCTTCACGCAGAATCATGCGCAGGCAACTCGATTTGCCTGAGCCAGACGCGCCGACGATAAACACGAACTCGCCGCGTTCAATATTGAAACTGACGCGGTCAACAGCCGGCCGCTTGGTGCCCCGGTACTTTTTGCTGACGCTTTCGAAAAGGATCATGACGCAATTGACACTACGCCCTGATAATCAGCGCGCCTGAACGGCGCGCCGAACCAAGGTTGGAAATGCCGCGCTCCACACGACGCGATGTCAACCTTTGTTCAGTGAACGCCAGCGGATGCCCGCTGCGATAAACCCGTCAAGGGCACCGTCGAAAACCGCGTCGGGCTGGCTGCTCTCGTGTCCCGTGCGAAGATCTTTCACGAGTTGTTGCCCATACAGAAAGTACGAACGAATCTGGTCACCCCAGCTGGCAGTTATCGAACCCGCGAGTTCCTTCTTCTTCGCGGCTTCTTCTTCTCGCTGCACGAGCAGCAGCCTTGTCTGCAGCACCCGCATCGCTGCCGCACGGTTTTGAATCTGGCTTTTTTCGTTCTGCATCGACACCACGATGCCCGTCGGAATGTGGGTCAGGCGAACGGCCGAGTCAGTGGTGTTCACCGACTGACCGCCGGGACCACTCGACCGATACACATCCACGCGAATATCGGTTTCGGGAATCTCGACCTCTGTCGCCTCTTCGAGCAGTGGAATCACCTCGACGCCGGCAAAGCTGGTGTGACGTTTGTCTGCTGAACCAAAGGGGCTGATTCTCGCGAGCCGGTGGGTGCCCGCTTCAACCGACAGCGTGCCGAACGCATAGGGTGCATCTACTTCAAAGGTTGCTGACTTGATTCCCGCACCCTCGGCGTAGCTCGTGTCGAGCAGCTTCGTCGGGTAGCCATGGTGTTCGGCCCAGCGCAGATACATGCGAAGCAACATCTCAGCGAAGTCAGTCGCGTCATCTCCGCCAGCGCCGGAGCGAATAGTGACCACTGCGGGCCGGTCATCGTATTCACCAGAGAGCATCGTCTGCACCTCAAGCTGTGAGATCACGTCTTCGAGTGCGGCGAGCTCCTGGGTGGCTTCTTCAGCAGTCGGCTCGTCCTCGAGCTCCTTCGCCAACTCAATCAATACCTCAAGATCGCCAATGCGCGACTCAACTCCGCGCAGCTTTGACACACGCGACTTGTGATGACTCAACCGACTGGTGATCTTCTGGGCCGCTTCGGGGTCATCCCACAGCCCGGGAGCTGCGGCCTGCTCTTCGAGCTCGCCAATCTCGCTCTCAAGGCGATCGAGGCCCTGCACCGCAACGATGTCTGTAAAGGTCGCCTGGAGGGCTTGGATGCGGTTGCCGAAGTCAAGATCAAACATGATCCAATAAGCTTAGCGCCCCGCGCTCATGGTGAGTGCGGGGCGCTATAGCTGAGGTGCACGCAAGTGCGGCTAGACCTTTGCGAGCCGCTTCTGCTTTCTGATGTTGAGTGTTTGCACGACAATCACCAGCACCAGTGCGCTCACAAACACGATCGAAGCGAGCACGTTCGCTTGTGCGGGCACGCCCTTCATCGCAGAGATGTAGATGAACTTCGGGAACGTGGTCGCAGTGCCCGAGTTGAAGTTCGTAATGATGAAGTCATCGAACGAAAGCGCGAATGACAAGAGCGCTGCGCCGACGATGCCGGGAGCCAGCATCGGCAGCGTGATGCGCCAGAAGACCTGCGCGGGCGAGGCATAGAGATCTCGCCCCGCCTCTTCAATCGCGGGGTTCAACGACGCAACCCTCGCCTTCACCGCAACAACCACATAGGAGATGCAGAACATCGTGTGCGCGAGGAAGATGGTGCCGATGCCCTTCTCGACGCCTGCGAGCAGGAACTGCGCCGCAAGGCCCGCACCGAGCACCACCTCGGGGGTGGCCATGGGCGTGAACAGCAACAGGCTGACGGTTGAGCGGCCCTTGAACTTGTATCGCACAAGTGCGATTGCGATCATCGTGCCCAGCGTGGTCGCAATCACCGTCGCCACCACGCCCACCAGGATGCTGTTGCCGAAGGCCTGACACACCTGAGGTGCGCCACAGGGGTTCATCCAGTTTTCAAGCGAAAACCCGTTCCACATGATGTTGTTGCGGCCACGACGCTCATTAAACGAAAACAGAATGACGTGCGCGATAGGCAGCAGCAAATAGATGAGCGTGATCGTGGCCACAATCGGCACGAACGCTTTGCCGAGGCTGAAACCCTTCACAGCAGATCCTCCGCTCCGCTTCGACGCACATAGGTCGCGACAAATACCAGAATGATCACCATCAGAATGATTGAGAGCGATGCCGCCATCGGGTAGTTCTGCGTCTGCAAGAAGTTCGACTCGATCACGTTACCGATCATGGCAGTGCTGGTCGAGCCCAAGAACTCACGCGACGCGTTGACGTAGTCACCCGACATCGGAATAAAGCTCAGCAGGGTTCCTGACACGATGCCGGGCATCGATAGCGGCAGCGTAATCCTGCGGAAGGTCGTTACCGGTGAGGCGTAGAGATCGCTGCCCGCTTCGAGCAACCGCAGGTCAAGCGCCTGCAGCGACGCGAACATTGGCAGCACCATGAATGGGATGAAGTTGTAGGTCAGACCGAAGATCACCGAGAAGTCGGTGCCGATCCACTCGCTTGGCAAAATCGATTTCCACGCGAGGGTTCGCAGCAAGAAGCTGATGAAGAACGGAGCGACCACGAGAATGAGCAAGATGCCCTGCAACATCGGCCGACTGCGCACTTTCACGCCGATCAAGTAGGCCACCGGGTAGCTGATGATCAAGCCAATGATCGTCGCAGTGACGGCATAGATGAACGAGCGCAGCAGCTGTGGCCAGTACTGTTGCAGCGCAACCCAGTAGTTCGAGAACTGGGTGGCTGCGACATATTGCCCGATGCCACCGCCCTCTGCTGGCGCCTGCAGCGACGTGATTGCCAACTGAATGAAGGGCGCCACGAAGAACAGCAGCATGTAGGCAATGCCGGGTGCGAGCAGCAACAGCGCAACCTTGCCCATCTTGCGCGGCGTTTGCTCGACGGCTTTGGCGCCTGACGAGAATGCGGTAAATGCCATGGCTGACCCTATTCGCTAAGCGTCGCCTGCGTGGCGATTGCCTGCGTGGAGAACTCGGTGGTGAGCGAACCTGTTTCCAGGTGGTCGTCAGCCAGACCGAAGGTGTGCTCCACATGCCAGCTGAGCCACACCTGGTCGCCTAGGCGTGCTGCGGGCCCTGCCTCGACGTTCTGCGCGAAGACCTCCACTGAGCCAAGTGCGGGAAGTTCGACTGTGTACTGCGTACTCACGCCGATGAATGACACGTCGGTGATGGTGCCCGGGCCCAGCGTATTCACGCCGGCTTCGTCTGCTGGCGCGCTCGTGTGCAGCCGCAACTTCTCCGGTCGCACACCGACGGTCATTGTTCCCTGAGTCCGCTCACTGCGCGCGCGGGGCACCGAGATTTTGCCACCCGGCAACACGGTGTGCAGGGTCTGGTCGTTGCCGCCGTCCACGTCAACCGTGAAGAGGTTTGACTGACCAAGGAAGTTCGCGACGAACACGGTCTTCGGCAGCTCGTAGAGCTCTTCGGGAGCCCCCATTTGCTCGATGCGGCCCTTGTTCATGACAGCGACGGTGTCTGCCATCGTCATCGCTTCTTCTTGGTCGTGCGTCACATGCAAGAAGGTGAGACCGACCTCTTGTTGAATCTGCTTCAGCTCAAACTGCATCTGGCGACGCAGCTTCAGGTCGAGTGCACCGAGCGGCTCATCAAGCAACAGCAGCGCTGGGCGGTTGACCACTGCGCGAGCAAGCGCCACACGCTGCTGCTGTCCACCAGATAACTGGGCTGGCTTGCGGTCAGCAACCTGGTCGAGCTCGACCAGCCGGAGCACCTCATCTGCCTTCTGCAGCGGGTTGCTGATCTTTCGTCGTCGCAGACCGAACGCCACGTTCTCAAGAATCGTCATGTGCGGGAAGAGCGCATATGACTGGAACACGGTGTTCACGGGACGCTTGTGAGGCTTGAGTGCCGTCACATCCTGTCCGCCGATCAGAATTCGTCCAGCGCTTGGATCCTCGAGCCCTGCCACGAGCCGCAGCGTGGTGGTCTTGCCGCAGCCCGAGGGGCCGAGCAGCGCAAAGAAGGATCCGGCGGGAATCGTGAGATCGAGATTCTCGATCGCGGTGAATCCCGGAAAGCGCTTTTGGATGCCAATCAGCTCAAGATCGGCACCCGCCTCAGCAAATGAGTTCTCCGCAGCCACGCTTACAGCCCTAACACGCTCTGGAATGCTGTCGAGTAGCGCTGATCTTCTTCCGCGGTGAGCGAGCGGAAGGAGTACAGGTGCTTCCAGTCTTCTTCGGTCGGGAAGATCAGCGGGTTGTCGGCGTTTTCTGGATTGACATCCATCATTGCCTCCTGCGTGCCCTTCACCGGCGGCACGAAGGTGACATAGTCGGCAACCATCGCCATGACCTCAGGCTGGTAATAGAAGTTGATCATCTCTTCGACGAGCGCCTTCTCAACCGCGTCGGTGCCATTCGGAATGGTGAAGGAGTCAGCCGCGATCATGCCACCCGACTGCGGCACCTCCATCGTCCACTGGTTACCCTCTTCGGCGTTCATCATGATGACGTCACCGGTCCACGCCATCGCTGCGAGCGTGTCGCCACGCTGCAGATCCTGGGTGTACGAGTTGCCCTTGATGTTCTTGATCTGACCGCTCTGGATGCCATCGTCGAGCCAGGCAAGTGCCTCGTCAAACTCTTTGTCGCCCCAGCCAACGCTCGGGTCGTAACCGAGACCCGCGAGAATCATGCCCATAGTGTCGCGCATCTCCGAGAGCACGCCAACCTTGCCGTGCAACTCGGGTCGCATGAAGTCTTCGAGCACCTTGATGCCACCGGGCACGGCCTCGGTATTCCACACCCAGCCTGACGCGGGCAGCTGCCACGGCACCGAGTATTTGCGGCCGAGGTCAACATCGAGGGCGTCCCACTGGGCGTCGACCATGTTTGCCGTCACGTTCGGCATGTTCGCATAGTCAAAGGCCTGTACTTGATTGGCGCTGATCAGACGTGCGTTCATCCAGTCGGTCATGGTGATCGTGTCGTAGCCCGTGTACTTGTCAAGTGCGAGCTGATCTTTGATCTTGCCGTAGAAGGTGTTGTTGTCATCGATGTCTTCGATGTACTGCACCTCGGTGCCGGTCTCTTCGGTGAACATGTCAATCGAATCGAAGCTGCCGGTCTCTTCGTTGTAGTCGAGGTAGTAGGTCCAGTTGCCCCAGATGAGGCTCTGACCTGAGCCGCTGCCACCACCGGTGCTGCATGAAGCGAGGCCGAGTGCGCCAGCGCCCGCACCTGCAACGGCGGCACCGCGCAGCAGTTGGCGACGGTTGAACTGCTGGCGACGAATCATGCCAACAAGGTCGCGGACGATGGGATCTTCGGGCATTCGATTGACCACGATGCTCTCCTACTTTTTCAAAATGAGGTTTCGACCGCTGTGTGCGCATGCCATTGGCAGCGTCGCCCAAGGATCGTGAAATCGAATATGGCACAGACCACCCCCAGATGCCAACACGGGCGCGCCGTTTTCGACAAATTCTTGACGGAACAGTTACACAAATCTCACAAGCGCTACGAAAACCGCAGCACATTTCATCTTTTGCTTCGAATCTGGTCACGTTGGTGGGGTATATTGTGCGAACACCGCTTCATGGCATTCAAGAGAACACTTGCGGTGCTGCCCGCGCCGACACTGAGCGCCTCACAGGTACGGCCCACACCGCTGCACGTTTCTTACAAAACACAAGGAATCGTCAGTTATTGGCACGCAAATCTTCGGATTCCTTTGCATTTTCACCATTTCAGTGCCAAGATCGTAAGCGTGAGCAACAAACGGACATTGCCGTCGCTTGATGCGACGTCGAAAGCGATCATCGAGCAACTGCAGCGAGATGGTCGCCGTTCGTACGCCGAAATTGGCAAAGTGGTCGGCCTCAGTGAGGCCGCCGTACGCCAACGGGTTCAGAAGCTCACGGAAGCCGGGGTCATGCAGATAGTGGCAGTGACCGACCCGATGAGCCTGGGCTTCAACCGCCAGGCCATGATCGGCGTCCGCGTTTCTGGCGACACCAGGGTCGTCGCCGACCATCTCAGTGACATGCCCGAAGTGAGCTATGTAGTACTCAGTGCTGGCACCTTTGACATACTCGCCGAGATCGTCTGTGAAGACGATGATGCACTCATCGAACTCCTGAATCATAAGATTCGCGCGGTCGATGGTGTGGCCAACACAGAAACGTTTGTTTACCTGCAACTCAAGAAACAGAAATACGACTGGGGAACACGATAACCATGTCCTACGATCCAACCGCCGCTGTCGACACGGCAGCACTGCAAGCAAAGGCCAAGAAGCATCTCTGGCCTCACTTCACCAACCGCAAGGTGATGAACGACGGGGTTCCCGTGATCGTTCGCGGAGAAGGCCACCACATCTTCGACTCCGAAGGCAGGAAGTACATCGACGGCCTCGCGGGCCTGTTCGTTGTGAACGCGGGCCACGGCCGTGAGCGCATCGTCGAAGCCGCCGCAAAGCAGATGAAGCAGCTCGACTTCATGCCGATCTGGTCATACGCACACCCCGCAGCGATTGAGCTCTCAGAGCGACTGTCCTCACACGCGCCTGGCCAGATGAGCAAGGTGTTCTACACGACCGGCGGCGGCGAGGCAGTGGAGTCGGCGTTCAAGCTGGCAAAGCACTACTGGAAGATCAAGGGCCAGCCGATGAAGCACAAGGTGATCTCGCGTGCGGTCGCCTACCACGGCACCCCGCAGGGTGCCCTGGCGATCACCGGCATCCCCGATATGAAGAAGTTCTACGAGCCACTGACCCCCGGCGGTCACCGCGTTCCGAACACCAACCACTACCGAGCCGAAGAGATGGGTGCCCCCACCGACCTCGAGGCGTTTGGCCAGTGGGCTGCGAACCGCATCGAAGAGGCGATTCTCTTTGAAGGTCCCGAAACCGTTGCTGCGGTCTTCCTTGAGCCCGTACAGAACTCGGGTGGCTGCTTCCCGCCTCCCCCCGGTTACTTCAAGCGCGTGCGCGAGATCTGCGACCAGTACGATGTGCTGCTCGTCAGCGACGAGGTTATCTGCGCCTACGGCCGCGTAGGCGAGTTCTTCGCGTCGAAGGCACTCGGCTACGAGCCTGACATCATCACCTCGGCAAAGGGCATCACCTCAGGCTATGTGCCCGCAGGCGCCATGCTCGTTGCTGACAAGATCTCAGAGCCTTTCGACTCAACTGAGAACACCTTCTACCACGGCTTCACCTTCGCAGGCCATCCCGCAGCCATGGCAGCGGCCCTCGCGAACCTCGACATCTTTGAAGAGGAAGACCTCAACGGTCGTGTGCGTGAGAACAGCCCACTGTTCCGCGCCGAACTCGAGAAGCTGCTCGACCTCGACATCGTGGGCGACGTTCGTGGCGAAGGCTACTTCTTCGGCATCGAGCTCGTCAAGGACAAGGCCACGAAGGAGACCTTCAACGAGGAGGAGAGCAACCGCCTGCTGCGCGACTACCTCTCCCCCGCACTGTGGGAGGCCGGCCTCTACTGCCGAGCTGACGACCGCGGAGACCCCGTTATTCAGCTGGCCCCGCCGCTGACGATCGGCCCCGCTGAGTTTGCTGAGATTGGTGGCATCCTGCGAAGCGTTCTGAAAGACGCTTCGTCGAAGATCTAACCACCGGCAGCTCACGCTGACGCAGAACCCCCGCCTCACGATCTCGTGAGGCGGGCGTTCTGCTCTGTGTGCACATGAGAAGCAAGAAAGGCTCGGCAGAGATCTGCCGAGCCTTTCTTCAGTCCTGACGACTCACTCCTGGCCGAGATCGGCGAGCCGCTGCTCTTCGTCGGTGCTGATGCACGACTCGATCACCGCATCGAGTGCGCCATTCATTACCGCATCGAGGTTGTAGGCCTTGTACCCGGTACGGTGGTCAGCGATGCGGTTCTCGGGGAAGTTGTATGTGCGAATACGCTCAGACCGATCCATCGTGCGGATCTGACTTGAGCGATGCGCAGACGCTTCAGCTGCGGCCTCTTCCTGCTGACGGGCAAGCAGTCTCGCCCGCAGCACACGCATCGCCGCCTCGCGGTTTTGCAACTGCGACTTCTCGTTCTGCATCGCCACCACGATTCCCGTGGGTATGTGTGTGATGCGCACCGCGGAGTCGGTGGTGTTCACCGACTGGCCGCCAGGACCAGATGACCGGTAGACATCGATCTTCAGATCATTCTGCTGAATATCGACCTCTTCAGGCTCATCCACTTCTGGGTACACCAAGACACCGGTAGTTGACGTGTGAATGCGCCCCTGAGACTCGGTGACCGGCACCCGCTGCACACGGTGCACGCCACCCTCGTACTTCAGGTGCGCCCAGACCCCCTGGGAAGGGTCGGTGGCGTTCGACTTGATTGCCACCTGCACGTTCTTGTAGCCGCCAAGATCGCTCTCATCTTTCTCGATGATCTCGGTCTTCCAGCCCTTGCTTTCGGCGTAGTGCATATACATTCGCAGCAGATCGGCACCAAACAACGCGGACTCGGCCCCGCCTTCGCCACCTTTGATCTCGAGAATCACGTCTCGCGCATCATCAGGGTCACGAGGAATGAGCAAACGCCTCACTCGCTCCTGCAATTCTGCGAGGCGCACTTCGAGCACCGGAACCTCTTCGGCAAACGCGTCATCTTCTTTCGCGAGCTCACGAGCGGCGTCGAGGTCATCGCCGCAGTGCTGCCACGCCTCGTGTGCGGTCTTGATTTTGCTCAGCTCGGCATATCGACGATTGACTCGCTTCGCCCGCGCCGCATCAGCGTGCAGCGCAGGGTCAGCAAGTTCGCTCTGCAACTGCTCGTGCTCTTCGAGCAGCGTTGCGACCTGTTCAAACATGATTTAGCCCTGCGCTCGCTGTGCCTGCGCCAGAAATTCAACGTTCGACGAGGTGCGGCTGATGTCGTGCAGCACACCTTCGATGGCTTCGAGCCCGCCCTTGCCCTGCAATGAGCGACGCAGCTGATCCATGACACGAGTCTCGGCTTCGCTGGTCAGCTGAGCAACATTTCGGGTCGAGGATCGCAGTACATCAACAGCGGGGAACACCCGGAGATCTGCAGCCTCACCACTCAGGCGAAGCTGCATATTTGCGACGCCCTCGAGCTCGCCGATCAGCGCATCGTCGAGGTGTGACCCCGGCTGCGCTGACAGCGTGGCGATGATGGTGAGTGACCCACCATTTTCAATGTTGCGCGCCGCGCTCAGCAGTCGCTTCACGGGGAATACTGCGGCAGCGTCGAGGCTGCCTGCGGGCACCCGCGCAGCCGCTGGGGCAGCCAGGTTGTAAGCGCGAGCCAAATCGGTCAGCGAGTCGATGAGCACCACCACATCGTGACCGAGTTCAACGAGTCGCTTTGCGCGTTCAATCGCAAGCTCGGCGATGGTCGTGTGATCTTCTGCGGGGCGATCGAACGTTGAGGCGATAACCTCACCGTTCATCGTGCGCTGCAACTCAGTGACCTCTTCGGGACGCTCGTCGATCAGCACCATCATCAGGTGCGCATCAGGCTGATTCTGAGCGACCGCCTGAGCCACTGCCTGCACGGTGCTGCTCTTGCCCGACTCGTGAGGGCCGATGATCAAGCCACGCTGCCCCTTGCCGATCGGAGCGAAGAGGTCGACCACCCGAGTGCTCAGCTGCTCGGCCGAGGTTTCGAGGCGAAGCCGCTCAGTTGCATAGATTGGAGTGAGATCAGCGAAGTCGGCGCGCTTCTGCTCCTCATTGATCGGCTTGGAGTTGACCGAATCAACCTTGACGATCGCGTTGTACTTCTGGCGACCGCCACCCTCACCATCGCGAGGCTGACGGATAGCACCAACCACGGCGTCGCCCTTGCGCAGGCCATATTTCTTGACCTGACCGAGTGACACATAGACGTCACCGGTGCCGGGAAGGTACCCGCTGGTGCGCACAAACGCATAGTTATCGAGCACATCAAGAATGCCTGCGATGGGCAGCAGCACATCGTCCTCGGTGAGCTCCGGCTCATCGTCATTGCCGCCGCGGCGCTTGCGCTCACGCTGGCGGGTGCGGCTTGAGCGGGTATTACCTTCGGATCGCCCGTTCTGCTGCGCTGCGCCGTTCTGCTCTGACTGCTCGCCCTCGGCGTCACCGCTCGATGCGGTGTCACTCTGAGCGGCATCTGCGGCTGCATCACCGTTCGTCGCGGCCTTGCGACCACGGCTGCGGGTGTTCCTGCGGCGTGACGGCGTCTCTGCACCGGCTTCGCCACCATCACCAGCTGCACTCTCAGCCGCATCCTCAGCGGCCTGCTTCGGCGCTTCGCCGTTCTTCGCTGCCGGAGCCGCGTCGGCCGATTCGGCAGCGTCCGCAGCCTCAGGAGCCGCCTCGACCTTCTTCGAGCGGCTCGATGCGCGAGTCGCACGCTTCGGCTCGGCCTTGGTTGCCCCCTTGGCCTTGGCGTCACTCTGCTGCTCAGTCTGTGCTGCTTCTGTCGCGGGCTCTGCTGATGCAGGCTCTGCCGATGCAGACTCTAGAGAAGTCGATGCCTCGTCGGTCTGATCCGTGGTCTCTGCCTTCTTGCGGGCGCGTGACACACGCTTCTTCGGCGCAGCCTCTTCTGCAGCCTGCGCGGAGGCATCAGCTGCAGGCGCGCTTGGTTCAGCTTCGGCCTCAGCGGCCACCGGGACAGCGACAGCTTCGCCAGCGGCTGCGGTGACCCGGCGCGATGCGCGGCGGCGAACCGGCGCGGCTTCGGTGGTGGGGGTTGCGTCGTTTGACACAGGGGTATCTTCGGAGTGTTGCTCCACAGTAGTCCTTTCGAATGCCACCGCACGGCCCCAATGACACAGGGGGTGCACACGGCAAAAAGATTCAAACACCCAGTCGGGTGAGAAAGGATCCCAGTCGCGAGCGAACGAGGGCCGCTATGCGGGGAGCTCTTCTACTGTAGCACCCTTGATATCGATCGCGAGGTAGAGCGGCTCCCATTTTTCAGGTCGCGCGGCCGCCAGCTCTGCCGCAGCAATGCGTTCACCAGGATCGCCAGCCAACACGAGGATCGAAGGTCCTGCACCCGACACCACTGCTGCGTGACCTGCCGCGCGCAACTCAGCAATCAGCTGATGTGTTGCGGGCATCGCCTCGGCGCGGTAGTCCTGATGCAGGCGGTCGGCGGTCGACTCAAACAGCAGCTCGGGGCTCTGTGTCAGTGCAGCAACGAGCAGCGCCGAGCGCGAGACATTGAACACGGCGTCAGCGTGCGGCACCTGCTCTGGTTGCAGACTGCGAGCGAGCGCCGTTGACATCGTCACTTCAGGCACGAGCACGAGCGGCGAAATACCACGGTGCACACTGAGTTGCTTTGACTTCGGCACTCGATTCTCGTCGACCCAGGCGATGGTGAGACCGCCAAAGAGCGCGGGAGCAACATTGTCAGGGTGCCCCTCGAGATCGGTCGCGAAGCGGAGCAAGTCGTCTTCAGAGAGCTCAATGGGGTCTGCATCACGGGCGAGCAAGCCTGCGGCTACCATCACTCCTGCCACAATCGCTGAACCAGAGGAGCCCATGCCTCGCCCATGCGGAATGCGGTTGTGCGCCCGAATCTCGAGGTGCGGCATCGGGCGACCGAGCTGCTCATACACATGGGCTGCGGCGCGAACCACCAGGTTCGATGCATCGGCTGGCACCTCGCCCTCGCCAACCCCCTCAACAAGCACGATGGTCGGGCCGTCGGTGACCCGCACCTCAAGCTCATCATTGTGACCAAGTGCAATGCCGAGTGTGTCAAACCCGGGGCCGAGATTCGCACTGGTCGCGGGAACGCGTACGCGCAGAGTGGTCATTGGTTTCCTTCAAGTCTCAGAACGCTGGTTACCTCAGCAACAACGCTGCTTTCACGCAGCGCTTGAACGGTCGCGGCAAGGTCTGCTTCGCGAGCAGTGTGGGTGCCGATGACAAGGGTTGCGGTGCCCTCCGCGGCATCGACTGCTGCAAGGTCAAGATCTTCGGGCATCGACTGCACGACACTTGCCGCGCCTACGCCTCGCTCGGCGAGCAGCCCCGCAATCGCGGCAAGGGCACCCGTCTCATCGTGCACACGCAGCATGATTTGATACCTGGTGAGCACCTCACCGATGGGCAGAATCGGCAGGTCAGCGTGCGACGATCCAGGAATACCTGGGCCACCCACCACATGACGTCGAGCAGCTGAGACGACGTCACCGAGCACCGCCGAAGCGGTCTCGACGCCACCAGCACCGGCGCCGTAGAACATCAGCTCGCCGGCGGCTTCAGCCTCGACGAACACGGCGTTCTTGCCACCATGCACCGCGGCAAGGGGGTGCATGCGGCTGATCAGCGCCGGGTAGACCCGCGCCGACACGCCAAAGCTACCGTCGGCCGTTTGCACGCGCTCAGCAATCGCAAGCAGCTTGATCACATAGCCAGCCTGCGCGGCAGCTTCGATCTGTGAGAGCGTGACCTCCGTGATGCCCTCACGGTAGACGGCTTCGACGGGCACCTCGCTGTGAAATGCGATGCTGGCAAGAATCGTTGCTTTTTGCGCCGCGTCGTACCCCTCAACATCGAGCGTCGGATCCGCTTCGAGATAGCCGAGCTCGCTCGCGACACGCATTGCGTCTTCGGCGCTATCACCGAAGCGATCCATGCGATCGAGAATGTAGTTCGTTGAGCCGTTCACAATGCCCATCACACGGGTGATGTGGTCACCGGCAAGACTCTCACGCAGCGGGCGGATGATTGGAATCGCGCCCGCCACTGCGGCTTCGTAGGACAGCTGGGCACCCACCTGCTCTGCCGCCTCAGCGAGCTCAGCACCGTGTGAGGCGATGAGCGCCTTGTTTGCGGTGACGACATCTGCGCCACCTTCAATGGCCCGCAAGATGAGTGTTCTGGCCGGCTCAATGCCACCCATGAGCTCAATCACGATGTCTGCGCCCAGCACCAACTGCTCGGCATCGGTTGTCAACAGCTCGCGGGGCAGTTCGACATCACGCTTCGCATCGAGATCACGCACAGCGATGCCGATGAGCTGCAATCTGGCGCCCACGCGTGCGGCCAGCTCATCGCCCTGCTCAAGCAGCAGTCGCGCCACTTGTGCGCCGACCGAGCCGCCTCCGAGCAGTGCGACGCGGAGGTCGCGGTATCCGTTCACCTTGTTGTTCTCCAGTTTCGTTT
>JAAZFP010000168.1 GCA_012511645.1 Microbacteriaceae bacterium | reverse complement strand
GGCCAGGCCACGATGCTCGACATCGACCACGGCACCTAGCCGTTCGTGACGAGTTCGAACGCGACCGCAGGCGGGGCGAGCACCGGCAGTGGTTTGCCACCTCACGCGCTTACTCGCATTATTGCGGTCATCAAGGCTTACACCACACGTGTGGGTGCTGGTCCGTTTCCGACAGAGCTGTTCGACGAGAACGGCGAATATCTGCGCGCAAATTGCTTCGAGTTTGGTACCATGACCGGTCGCCCGCGTCGCTGCGGTTGGTATGATGCGCCGATGGCACGCTACGCCTCACGAATTAACGGTGTGACTGATTTTGTGCTCACCAAGCTCGATGTGCTGTCGGGCCTCGAGACGATTCCTGTCTGCGTCGCCTACGAGGTGAACGGTGAACGCCATGATGAGATGCCGGTCAACCAGAGCGACTTTCACCACGCGAAGCCGATTTATGAAGAGTTCCCTGGCTGGAGCGAAGACATCACGGGCGCGCGTTCGTTCGAAGATCTGCCGAAGAACGCTCAAGATTACATTCTTGCGCTCGAAGCGATGAGCGGGTCACGCATCTCGGCGATTGGCGTCGGCCCTGAGCGCGAGCAGGTTGTTGTGCGCCATGACCTGCTTGACTAAGTAACAGCAAATTTTTGGCAGTGGATCGGAGAGAACCTTGACTGAGTACACCCCTGAGGCTCAACTGATCGCGCTGCGAGGCAGCATCGACAATATTGACGCTGCGCTCATTCACATGCTGGCCGAACGATTTCGGTGCACGCAGCAGGTGGGTGAGCTGAAAGCAAAACATGGCATGCCCCCGAGCGACCCCGACCGTGAAGCGCGCCAGATCGCTCGCCTGCGCGCGCTCGCAGAAGACGCGCGCCTCGACCCCGAATTTGCTGAAAAATGGTTTAACTTTGTGGTCGCAGAGGTGATCCACCACCACCAAACCATCGCTGAGGGCGCAACCAGCGACAACTAGCCGTTGCCAGAGAGTGTGCGGATGCATGCTCGGGCGGGTGAGTTTGCCGGTGACTAAGCAGTGTGGGCTCTTTTCGTGCGCGAAGTTGCTGGCGCTGAGCTGGTAAAGTTGTTGGGTTGACGATGACACTTCGGGGGCTTCGTGTCGATTGCGCAACGTGCAGATTGATTGCGCAACTACGGTTGCTGCCTGAATGGTGAAGACGCGGTAACGTAATCGCTCGAATTGCGGGCGAACACACAAGGGCGAACTGTGTCTGTACATGTGGTGGGTCACGCCGGGGAGCGTGCTCGCAGAGCAATGCGACGAGTTGTTGCGGGCGTCGCAGCACTCATGATTGGGTTTGTGACGTTGCTTGTCGGCGGGGCGACTGCGGCTCATGCCGCTCCGGCAGATGCGGTCACGGTGACCGTTGTTAAGCCGGACGGCACCCCTGTGCAGCCCGGTGAGGTGTTTGCAGAAGGCGCAACGCTTCACCTCAGGGTGCAGTACCAGAAGCAGGCCGCGCCGAACGATCTGACTGGTGAGACTGTTCCGGTCGCGATGACGGCTGATGGCACCAT
>JAAZFP010000412.1 GCA_012511645.1 Microbacteriaceae bacterium | reverse complement strand
TCGAGTGCAGCAACAGCAAGGCGAGATTTCATCCGATCACCAATCGAGTACCCCACGATCCGGTTCGAACACATTGTGGCGGTTTCAGAGAGCCAGCGCAACACCTTCTCTAGGAGGTCGTTATGGCAGTTTCATGGGAGCAACGGTGTATCGCGTATTCAATGCTGCTTTCAGGCTCGTCAGCACAAACAACAGCGAAACACTTCAACGTGAATACCGGTGCGGTCGTCGAGTGGGCCAGGCTTGCAGGCATGATCATTCGAATGGGCGCTCGGGGCGGTATCGAACCAGTGAAAGACTCTGATAGCCAAAGAACTCAGCCTTCTCGGGCGTATCGACGACTCACACGTGACGACAGGACCTTCATCGAGATGGCGATCAATAGCTCGCCCGCATGGTCTTTACGTGCGATTGCAGTACATTTGGCTGTCGCTGTGTCGACGGTGTCTCGGGAAATACGACGGCACCGGGTCGAGACGGGGCGCGGATACGGCCCTACCCGTGAGTTCAAGTATCACTCAGGGGTCGCCCATCATCGTACGATGCAAGCCAGACGCAAAGGTCGTGCTGGCAAGCTTGACCATGGTGATCTCCGCAGTCTTGTTATTGCGGCACTCAATGAGAAATACTCCCCGCAGCAAGTTGCGGGAAGATTGCGTATGCAGTTTCCTGACAGACCAGATCGGCATATATCTCACGAGACGATCTACCAAGCACTCTATGTGCAGGGCAAGGGCGCGCTTCGGCATGAGTTGACAGTGGTGAAAGCCCTACGGTCGGGTCGAAATCGAAGAATACCTGCGTCGCGGTTACCTGCGCGTGGGGAACGTCCCTGGCTCGAGGGAGCACGGATATCTGACCGTCCTGCCATTGTCTCTGATCGTGCTGTGCCTGGGCATTGGGAAGGGGACTTGGTAGTTGGGCCTGGGAACTCAGGGCTTGTGACTCTTGTGGAACGGACAACGAGATTCGCCTTAATCGGTCGTCTGCCCGGCACGCGGGTCTCGAAGACTGTGATCGATGTGCTCCGCCAACAAATCGAGCAGTTACCGGCACGGCTCCGGCAAACACTGACCTGGGATCAAGGTCAAGAGATGTCTAGGCATCGCGAGTTCACTGTAGCGACGGGCTGTCCGGTGTTCTTTTGTGATCCGCATTCCCCGTGGCAGCGGGGGTCAAACGAAAACCTCAATGGTCTCATTCGTGATTACTATCCCAAGGGAACTGATTTCAATACGGTCAGTGATGCAGAGATTCAGGCAGTCGTGGTCCAGCTCAATAATCGGCCGCGTAAGACTCTCGGTTTCTACACGCCGCGTGAGAAGATGGACGAACTTATTCACGGTGTTGCGCTGGCTCTCTGAAACCACCGCTCTGGGGATCCTGATAGATGGGGTTTCGGTTTCGGTCGGATTCCCATTTATGCTTTCATGCGGTGTCTGCGTCCGGTGTCGGAGGACGGTGTCTGCGCTCGCTGTCTGGTGGGCTTAGTAGGGCGTTCGTTCTCTCTTATTCTCTTCAGTCTCGTCGGTGTACGTCCCGTCGA
This sequence comes from Microbacteriaceae bacterium, assembly GCA_012511645.1. GTDB lineage: Bacteria > Actinomycetota > Actinomycetes > Actinomycetales > Microbacteriaceae > Leucobacter. Next base: position 541 of record JAAZFP010000412.1, on the reverse strand, counting down.
AGGTGTCGCCGAACATCCAGGGGAACGCCTCCGCGAACTCGTCTGCAAGATTCGGCCGTGCACGGGTGGTGGGTTTGGTGGCGTGTTCGAAGCGCACCTTGCTCGGTGGCCGATCTTCATAGCTGCGGCCAGTCGGTGACGTCCAGGTCAGGGTGCCGTGGTCATCCTGTTCCACACCCCACCCGCCGTGGTGCTTCAGCGTGTGGTGCCCCCGACACAAAAACCCAAGATTGTTCGTCGCGGTCGGTCCCCCGTGTTCCGCAGCAATGGTGTGGTCGAGGTCACACCGATATACCGGTGCTCGGCATCCAGGGAAGCGGCAGTGCACGTCTCGTGCCCCGAGCAGGCGGCGCATGTGTGCGCTTGGCCGGTACCGGTCGACACTGATCACCTCACCAGTGTCGGTGTTGTGGCGGATCAGGTCCCAAAAGTCGGCGTCATACGCGATGCGTTTCGCCTCATCCGGGCTGATCGGCCCCGCCCCGACAAGTTCTGGTGGTGCGAGCGCTGAGGGCTCCCCGAACCTGGCCCACGGGAGGGT
>JAAZFP010000167.1 GCA_012511645.1 Microbacteriaceae bacterium | reverse complement strand
CGCGTAGCGACTCCCAAGTCACGTCAGTGCCCACCCGAACATTGCAGATGAGCCGCACCGCGGGGTGCGCATAGATCTTCTCAAACTGGCGAGCAACCGACTTCGTGCCCTGATGATCTGGTGCCACCCCATACCGAATCAACCCAAACGGCACCGGCTGCGCCTCATACACATCAATCTCGCACTGCGGCGCTTCGCGAAGCAACGACTGGGCAGTGAAGCTGCCCGACGGGCCCGCGCCAACGATAGCGATGCGATGCGGAGTGCTGTGCTGCGGTGAGCTGCGGTGAGCTGAAGTGCAGTCGGCGTGCGTTTCTGTGGTCGACTTGGGTTCTGAGACTCCATCCCACAGCGCGGGGAGCTTCGTCATACCCCGGAACACCCAGCCTGAGATTTCGGCTGGGTTCGCAGGGTCGATGCGCAGGCCTTGCAGCCGGTCAAAGAGCAAGGGGAGGGCAACCTCGGCGACCTCGGCTCGGGCCATCCATGATCCAAGGCAGACGTGGGTGCCTTTGCCAAAGGCGAGGTGCGGCTTCACCTCGCGCCGAAGATCAAACCGCTCAGGCTGTGCCCAAATCTCTTCATCCCTGTTGGCGGAAAGGAGACAAATGCCGAGCTTTGCGCCAGCAGGCAGTGCCACCCCATTCAATTCTGTGTCGCGAGTGGTCTGGCGTGAATACAAGCCGATCGGGGCTACCCAGCGAATCGTCTCTTCGAACACCGTGGTCCACAGGCTCGGGTCTTGTTCGACCAGGGCGCGCTGCTCTGGGTGCGTGAGCATCGCCCACGTGGCCACACCGATCGCGTCTCGCGGCTCGTTTAGCCCGCCGCCGATGGTCATCTTCATATTGGCGCGAATGCTCTCGAGCGGCATGAGCTCTTCGGGGGAGCGCAGCAGCTGCGCAATCAGCGACGGGTTGTCATCCAGGTGCTTGCCATGCCACACCAGCATCTCATCGAGGGCCGCATCGACCTCATCATAGGAAGCCTTGCCGAGCGCCCAGACCCTGGGGTCATCGGCATAGTTGCCGGTGGCATCGATCATGGTTTGCGACCAACGCTGCAGGTCTTCTTGAGTGGCATTGTGCAAGCCAATGACCTCGCGCAGGTTCTCGGCGGCATAGGGCGCGGCGAAATCTGCGATGAGGTCAGCGCCGGGGCCCTTTTCGATGAGCTCGGCGAGATAGCGTGAGGCGGTGCGGTGAAACACATCCATCCACACCCGCTTCACCATGCCCGGGCGTAGCGCCGGCTCCCAAGCCTTTCGTTCGACGTAGTGCTCAGGGTCATCCTTTCGCAGCATTGAATGGCCCATAGCACGAATTTGCAGCGACCCTTCTTCGTTCGCGGAGAACGTGTCTTGGTCGAGTTCGGTCGTGTGTACCGCCTCATAGCTGGTGATGAGATAGCGGTCGATTGCGGGCACCCAGTGCACCCCTCCCTCAGCGCGAAGCCGTGTGAAGGTGGGGAACGGGTCAGCTGTGAGTTCGGGAATGGTAACCCAGTCTGCGATGGGTGCCGGTCGGGCGCTCATGGAGGCTCCTTTGCGAAATGCCATGATGATCTCTTCACCTCAGTATCGACGCACCGATAACATTGAAAAAGCTGATTGTTTCGATGAAGAAAGCCGGAAAATCTGTGATACCGAGTGTTCCCAAATACACGCTTAGGCAACTCGCATACCTTGTCGCTGCGGCCGAGACGGGAAGCATCGCACACGCCGCCGCCGCTCTCCATCTGTCATCGTCTGCCGTGACCGATGCGCTCAACGAACTCGAGCGCGTCGTTGGTGCGCCGCTCACGGTGCGTCGCAAAGCGAAAGGGCTCACACTCACGCCAACCGGCTCGCGGCTGGTGCGAGATGCGCGAGAACTTCTCGCGCAGGCGGGCAGCATCACCCAGCACTTGGACGCGCCAGACGGTGTGCACGCGGGTCCAATTGTCGTCGCGTGCTACCCGACTCTCGCACCGCTGATCCTGCCGGTGCTCATCGATGATTTTGCTGGGGCATACCCGTTCATTGAACTGCACACCGTCGATCTCTCGCACGATGGGCTCGCGGGGCGCATCGAATCAGGTGAAGTCGACGTTGCGTTTCTCTACGACACGCTCGTGCCAGGCAACCCGCAACGACGAGAGCTGTTGCGGGCCCACGCGCACGTGCTGCTCTCGCCTGACGACCCACGTGCTGCGAACGCGCACGTGCGTCTCGACGATTTGGCCTCGAGCGGCCTTATTTTGTTTGATGTTGCGCCATCGAGCGAACACACCCTGTCGCTGTTCGCCGCCCACCAGCTCACGCCCAACATTCGCTACCGAACCAGCAATTTTGAGGCGGTCCGCGCCCTTGTTGCGCGGGGCCTCGGCTACAGCATTGCCGTTCAACGTATTGCTCACCCATACAGCTACGAGGGCAGAGAGCTTGTGACTCGTGAACTCACGCCCAGAGTAGCTCCCGTCGGGATCGACGTAGTGTGGTCGTCGGATCGACCCACCCCTGGCAGGGTGCAAGCACTCATCGATTTTGCGCTGAGCGTCGACTGGAGCCGGGGCTCGCTGCGCGGCAAATGGTCCGAACCACCGACACAGTAAACTCAAAAAATTTGATGTCTGTCTACGATAAGTGCTGCCTTTTGGATTTTCTGCGGGCGGCACATACTGAGGTAGATCCAACGGCGGAGCTCTGGTGCTGCGCCTGACATCCGTAGTTTTAAAGGAGATCCTTCATGTCACAAGGCGCCGTTCACTCGCGAACTGACTTTGCTGGAGCCGTCGCAACACACCTCGCCGAAGCCAAGCTGGCCGATATGCCCGAGGCCACTATCGACCGTGCCAAGCAGCGCCTGCTCGACAGTGTCGGCAACGTTCTCGCCGGCGTTGATGCCACCGGCAACCAGGCCGCACGTGACGTGTTTCTCAGCTACGGCGACGCAAGCGACTCCACTGTCTTTGGCACCGGGGCGCGGGCCGCAGCACCCAACGCGGCACTGCTGAACTCGATGGCAATGCGCTCATACGACTTTGAAGCGGTCGGAGCAGAAAGCGCAGACAGCAGCATGGTCGCCGCGCACATTAGCGGCACCACGGTACCCGTCGCGCTCGCGGTGGGTGAACGCGCCGCCACCTCAGGTGCACACGTGCTCGAAGCGCTCATCCTCGGTGACGACCTCGCCTCGCGCCTTGCTGTTGCGTCAGGTTTCCACACCGCAAGCGGTGGTGACAACACCGGCACCGTCAACGTGATGGGCGGTGCCGCAATCGCAGGCAAAATCGCCGGCTTCACCACTGCCCAATACCGTCACGCGTTCGGACACGCCCTCAACCAGATGGCTGGCACCGTACAGAGCCTCTTTGACAAAGCAGATTCGTTCAAAATGCCACAATCGTTCGGTGCGCGAAACGCGATCGTTGCGGCAGACCTCGCGCAGGCAGGCTTCACCGGACTGCACGATGCGATCAACGCACCATTCGGATTCTTCACCCTGTACAGCCCGAACCCCGAGCCCGAAAAGCTGCTGCACGAACTCGGCGAGAACTACTACGGTGACATGATTATTAAGCCGTGGGCCTCATGCCGTGCTGCACACCCCTCACTCGACGCCACACTCCGGCTGCGCCAGGCACACGGGCTCACTGCCGATGATGTTGCCGCGATCGAAGTGCACGTCACCCCGGCCACGAAGCGCGGCTTCACCGCACAACCGTTCTCAGAAGACCCCGGCTCTGAGACCGACGGCCTGTTCAGTATTCCATTCAATATTGCAGCCGGCATGATCGCAGGCACTGTGCGGCCAGAGCACCTCAGCGCCGACTACATGCGCAGTGCACCCGTGCGAGAACTGCTTGGAAAAATCACCATTCATGACACCCTGCCGGCACAGGAATACCAGACGGCCGAGGTGGTCATTGTTACCCATGCCGGTGACCGACTGCACCAGCGGGTTGAAGCCGTGCTCGGTGACATCTACAGGAACCGTCTCACTGACGAAGCCGTCATCGAAAAGTACTACCTCAACGTGGAGTTCGGTGGCCAGAAAGATCGCCGCCAAGCAGACGAGATTCGTGAGCGAATCGCGAACCTCGAGCAGCTCGACTCGATCGTCGAACTCACCAGCCTGCTCGCGTAGCCCCCGAAACGACTCTCAAGGAAGGCGTCATGAACACGATCGTTACCACTGCTGATGACCAGACGCAGGTCGACCAGGCAATATTTCGCAACGTCGCCGGACACTTTGCCAGCGGTGTCGCAGTTGTCACCACCGCAGTCGATGGAGTCCCCTATGGCACCACCGTCTCGGCGGTGAGCTCGCTCTCAATGGACCCGCCTATGATGCTGGTCTGCCTCAACCGCTCAAGCAACACCCACGATCAAGTCAAGAAATCGCACACCTTCGCCATCAGCGTGCTCAGCTCAGATCAGGCCGATCTCGCTTACCGTTTCGCGGGCAAAGG
>JAAZFP010000166.1 GCA_012511645.1 Microbacteriaceae bacterium | reverse complement strand
TCACGCAACTCGTCGTGAAAGATCAGCGCCTTTGCACGGGAATTCTCGAGCATGAACTCGAGTTCTGGTGCGGCAAGCCTCGTATTCAACGGCACAAAGATAGCGCCGATACGAGCGGTTGCAAAAAAGACTTCAAGAAACGCAGGGTGGTTGTTGCCGAGGTAGGCAACCCGGTCACGGGGCTTCACCCCCCGCTTTTTCAGCGCCGAGCTGAGAAGAGTAATTCGGTCTGCGAGGACGTCGTAGGTGATTCGTTGATCACGAAACGCGATTGCGATGTCGCCACGCGAACGCTCACGCTTGCGTTCGATCCAGAGACCAATTCCTTCGTTGTGCAACACGCACCCCTCTCAATTCAGGCAAGGGAGATGGGGGTGCGCAATTGCTTGCACACCCCCATGCACCACATTAATTCAGGAGGATCACCTTGCTGAGGTCAGGCTCCTGGTCGATGAAACCGAATTCGAGAGCGGTTGCGCTCAGGTTTTCGATCACAGCGGGATCAAGGTTGCCCGAGATGAGCTCGAGGTTGATCGTCGAGACGACCGCGGGGTCCATGCCGGTGTGAGCCGAAACAGCCGCTTCAAAGCGAGTGCGGTCAGCCATCGAGGCCTCACCGGTCTCAACGATTGCGTCGTGGAACGCCTTCACAATCTCAGGGTGCTCATCGGCGTACTTGCCTGAAGTGAAGGTCACCATGGTGTAGACGCCGTCGCTTGCACGCAGCGGGTCGCCGAGCATTTCGATGCCGTCGGTGGCACGTGCCTTCGAGATGAATGGCTCGGGAGTCCACGACGCGTCAATGTTGCCCTGCTCAAGCTGTGCCAGCTGATCGGGGAACGCGATCTCAATGAAGTTCACGAGATCGGGGTCGCCGCCGTCAGCCTTCACACGAGCCTTCGTGCCGAGGTCGCCCTGGGTGTTCAGTGCGTTGATCGCGACGGTCTTGCCCTCGAGATCCTTCCAGGTTTTGATGCCTGAATCGCTGCGCACGGTGATGCCCGATGCCGACATGTCTTCGGGGTCAGCCTCATCGATGTAGTTCCGTGAGTAGCCCGAAACGATGCGCATGTCGAGGCCCTGGCTTGCTGCGGTGAGCACCGAAAGCGGATTGCCGACGGCAAACTGCATCGAGCCACTTGAGACAGCCGGGAGCAGCGCGGCGCCACCGTCGCCGAGCTGCAGCTCGACGTCAAGACCGTGCTTCTCAAAGATGCCCTCGTCAATGCCAAGCTGCACCGCAGCAGCGGGAGCGATCGGCAGCACACCAACAACAATCTTGGTGAGCTCACCCGATGAGCCGTTCTCGGTGGGAGCATTCGAGCTGCCACCGTCAAGCGAGCCGCCAGAGCACGCGCTCAGCACAAGCGCTGCGGTCGCTGCAATTGCAGCGAGTGCGTGTAGACGTAGTTTCTTCATCTTCAGTGTCTCCTTTGAAACTGAACGTGTGGGCTGCGTTGGTGCGACCCGGTCGGTTATCTATCGGTTACAGATTGGGATTGATGCCACACCGGTCAATGAAAGAAAGCGAGCCGCATCGGTGATGCGATTCGTAATTACATTGCTCGTCATCGACGATCAACATTGACCTTTTCGTGCGGTTCGCACTAATCAAAACCCAAGTGTTTGAAAAGGTCAACTATTGTTGCCATCTCGTAATCTCCCGTACTATTTCAGTATGACTGTGGTGTCTGACAGCTCAACGATGAGCGAAACGGGGAGCGAAAGATTGTGGAATTCAAGTATTGCGGGTGATCTCGCGTTTCTGCTTGCGCGAGCGAACGCGCTTTCGCTTGCTCATGTCAACTCAGCACTTGAGGAGTACGACCTCCGCATTCGGCAGTACAGCGTGCTCGCCATGGCTGCCAGCGGCGAACGCCCGACCCAGCGAGAGCTCTCAGAGTTTCTGCGCCTCGACCCCAGCCAAGTCGTAGCACTCGTCGACGGGCTTGAGAAGCGCGGTCTGGTTGAACGCGAAGTCGACGTGCGTGACCGTCGCGCAAAGGTCATCACTGCGACCAGAGCCGGCGAAACACTGTGCCTACAGGCGCGCGCAGCGGTGCGCGTGTCAGAAGACCACTGGTTTGCAATTCTTTCAGAAGATGACGCGGCCCGCCTCGGTCCGATCCTTCGCCTGATCGCCCGCGAGATCGACTACGAAGGGACCCCTGACCCCACGTCAGCGAAATGAGATCCGCTTCAGCAGCCCGCGAAGCTGCTCGCGCTCATCCACAGACAAATCACACAGTGAGTCATCTTCCGCTTCGACAATTGCTTCCTGTGCCTGCGTCAACACCTGCTGGCCTGCGGGGGTGGCATTCAGCACGTTGACGCGCCGATCTTCAGATGATGGCTTTCGTTCAACCCACCCGCGAGCTTCAAGCGCGTCGATGGTTGAGACGAGTTGGCTCGGGTCAAGCTGCAGAAACTCTGCGAGTTCACGCTGCGAAGGTGTCAGATCGCTCGCTGCGAGCGAGAGCACCACATAGTGACGCACCTTGAGTCCCAACGGCTCCAGCGCCTGATTTGCCCGAATTATGCCAATCGTGCGAGCCCTGGCCAGCAAGAACTCAATCTCATCTGCGATTGGCGCTGACGATAAACGCCGGGTCGCCTCTGACGACTCGGCTGCCGAGCCCCGCGCGTTGCTCGTTATCGTGCCCATACCCGGGATCCTCTCAATTCTTGACACACCAGTATCTCATGCCCCTCGCGATCGTTGACAAATTCAAGTATTTAAGATTGCATGGAATACGTCCACCGTGACACACGCAACGGACCCTGCGCACGGTTCGACCGCGCATTTCACAACATCACCAGGTTTCACCCAAAATTTTCAAAGGAGAACAACATGTCGCTTTCAGGAAAAGTCGCCATCGTCACCGGTTCGGGCCGCGGCCTGGGCCTCGCCTACGCGCAGGAGCTCGCCCGTCAGGGAGCAGCCGTCGTCGTCAACGACGTTGACGAGACTGCAGCGGCAGAGGCTGTTGCATCGATCGAAGCACTCGGTGGCAAGGCCGCAGCGGTCGTCGCACCGGTCGGCCCGACCGAGACCGCGAAGCAGCTCGTAGCTACTGCAGTAGAGACCTTCGGCCGCCTCGACATTCTCGTCACCAACGCTGGCGTGCTGCGCGACACCGTGCTGTGGAAGATGAGCGATGAAGACTTCGACCTCGTCACAAACGTGCACCTGCGCGGCACCTTCACCTGCGTGCGCGAGGCCGCCACCTACATGCGTGAAAACGAGATCGCGGGCCGCATCATCTGCATCGGCTCCCCCACCGGTC
>JAAZFP010000165.1 GCA_012511645.1 Microbacteriaceae bacterium | reverse complement strand
TCAGCCAGCGATCAATCGCACGAGTTCGTCGACATCATCGAGGGTGGTGTCGAACGAGCACATGAGCCGCACGAGCGGCGAGCCATCATCGGGCCAGTCATAGAACGAGAAGCGGCTGCGTGCTCGCGTCTTCGCTTCGTCGGTGAGGGTTGCAAACACCACGTTTGATTCGGCTGGGCTTGGAATGGTGATGCCCGTGGTGCCGCTGGCCTCGACCTGCTGAGCGGCAAGCGCGCCGAGTCGCTTGGAAAGGGCCTGCGCCATCGCGTTTGCGTGACTCGCTGACCGCAGCCACAGGTCGCCGTCATAGAGGGCGAGCAGCTGTGCCGACAGGAACCGCATCTTTGAGCCCAGCTGCATGTTCGTCTTTTGCAGGTAGTCAAGCCCCGGCACGACGTCGGGGTTCAGTGCGACGACCGCCTCGGCTCCGAGCAGCCCGTTCTTGGTGCCGCCGAGGCTCAGCACATCGACACCAGCGTCGGTGGTGAGCTCGGCAAGGGTGCAGCCGAGGTGTGCGGCGGCGTTGCCAATGCGTGAACCATCCATGTGCAGCACCATGCCAAGCCCGTGCGCGTGGTCTGCGAGGGCGCGCACCTCGTCGGGGGTGTAGACGGTGCCAGCCTCGGTGCTCTGGGCGATTGAGACGGCAAGTGGTTGGGCGCGGTGTACAAACCCGTAGCCCCACGCCTCACGGTCGATGAGTGCTGGGGTGAGCTTGCCGTGCTCGGCCGGCACCGGGAGCAGCTTGAGCCCAGCCACCTTCTCGGGCGCTCCGCCCTCATCCACATGAATGTGGGCTGAGTCGGCGCAGATCACCGCGCCCCACCGGGGCAGCGCGGCCTGCAGCGAAATGACGTTTGCGCCGGTGCCGTTGAAGACGGGGAACGCCTCGGTGCGCTCGCCGAACGTGCGACGCATCACCTCGCGAAAGCGCTCGGTCCATGCGTCATCGCCGTATGCCTGCGCGTGACCGACATTGGCCTGCGCGATGGCACCGAGCACCTCGGGGTGCGCGCCAGCGTAATTATCAGAAGCGAAGCCCCTGGACGAAGGGGTGATCGGGGTGGAAGCGTCGGCTGCGTGGTTCACAGCAAGTAGCCTACGGTCTCAACGGTCTTGCGTGTATGCGTCAGTGCCCATCGCTGCCCCCCCCCATCCACCGATCGGTGGATCTCAAATTCAGCAGATTGGCCGTTCGCGCATGGGCCTCAAAGCGGCCAGACTGGGAGTCATGATCACATCATTGACGAGCGCAGCGCCAGCTGGCGTTGCTGAACCGGGGCTCGACGCGGCGATTGCCGTGCGGGGTCTCGTGAAACGCTATGGCGACCGCACCGTGTTGAACGGACTTGACCTGACCATCGCGCGCGGCGAGACCTACGCGCTGCTTGGCCCGAACGGCGCCGGCAAAAGCACCACGATCGAGATACTCGAGGGGTACCGTGGGGCGACCTCGGGTGAGGTGGCGGTGCTGGGGCAAGACCCCGCCCGCGCACCTCGATCCTGGCGGGCACGCATCGGCATCGTGTCACAGCAGACGGGCGACATGGGCCCGTTCACCCCTCGCTAGCTCATCGCACACTTTCGCACGAGCTACCCGAACCCGCGCGAGGTCGACGAGGTGCTTGAGCTCGTGGGACTCACCGAGCACGCGAATCGTCGCGCTTCAAAACTTTCGGGCGGCCAGCAGCGCCGGCTCGATGTGGCGCTCGGCATCGTGGGCCGCCCAGAGCTGCTGTTTCTCGATGAGCCGACGACGGGGTTTGACCCAGACGCGCGCCGGCAGTTCTGGGGCATGCTCGGCCAGCTGTCGGGCGAGGG
>JAAZFP010000164.1 GCA_012511645.1 Microbacteriaceae bacterium | reverse complement strand
GCGAGGTGACCCGCCAACTCATCGACCACCTGGTTGATGCGGGCGCCACACTTCGCCTCGAAGAAGAGGTGACGAAGCTTCGCCGTCTGGCCGACGGCACCTGGGACGTCGATGTGCGTCACCGCGTGGGCTTCGGCACGAGTACGGTGAACGCGAAGTTTGTGTTCGTCGGAGCCGGCGGTGGTGCGTTATCACTGCTGCAGTCGTCTGGCATTCCCGAGATCGAGGGCTTTGGTGGCTTCCCGATCAGTGGCAAGTTCCTGCGCTGCGACAACCCCAAGGTGGTTCGTGAGCACCAGGCAAAGGTGTACGGCAAGGCCGCAGTGGGCGCGCCTCCCATGTCAGTGCCGCACCTCGATACCCGCGTGGTCGACGGTAAGACCAGCCTGCCGTTCGGCCCCTACGCAGGGTTCAGCCCGAACTTCTTGAAGAAGGGCTCGTGGTGGGATCTGCCGGGCTCGATTCGCCTGCACAACCTGTGGCCCATGATCAAGGTGGGGCTCAGCGAGTTCTCACTGGTGAAATACCTCATGGGTGAGGTGTTTGCGAGTCGTGAGAAGCAGCTCGAAGCACTGCGTGAATACATGCCATCGGCAAAGGCCGAAGACTGGCGCATGATCACCGCGGGCCAGCGCGTGCAGGTCATGAAGAAGGACCCGAAGAAGGGTGGAGTGCTGCAGTTCGGCACCGAGGTTATCACGGGCGCAGACGGCTCGATCTCTGGCCTGCTCGGCGCATCGCCGGGTGCCTCGACCGCCGTACACGCCATGCTCGATGTGATGCAGCGGTGCTTCCCTGAGAAGTTTGAGAACGAGTGGAAGAGTACGGTCGTTGCGCAGATTCCGGCCTATGGCACGGGGCTGAACCACGACGCTGCGCTCGCCGCAGCCTCGCTTGCAGAGACGGCCGAAACGCTCGGCTTGCACGCGGCTGCTCAGCCTGCTGAAGTGACTGCCTAACACCCCAAAGCGAAGCGGGTGCGTGGGGGCGACTATCGCTTCCGCTGCCACCTCTCTTGTGGGGTCCCAGTGACGCGTGAGAGGCAACGTGCTAGACCACATGTGGTCCCCACCTCTCGGTCGTTGGTCCACTGAACGTGGGTGATCCAGAATCAATGCATAGACCGCGCGTGCAGGAATCGCGCGGCTCACCGCAGAGAGGTCGCTCACGATGTCACACCTATCGGCCCGAGCCCCGTTCGTTCGTCGTGGACGCCCCGTGCGTGGGCGCGTACTCACCCTTGTCGCGGTTGCAGGGCTCATTGCACTGACTGCCTGCGCCGGTCGCGGCGCTGAGACCCCTGCCGAGCCTTCAGCAGGTGGGGCAGACGCCGCGGTCGTTGAACGAATCGCCATCGTCACGCCTGAGAAGGAATCAGACCACGGGTGGAACCAGCAAGGCCTGCTGTCAGCAGAGGCCGCAGCGGAGCAACTCGGTCTCGAGCTCGAAGCGCACACGAATGTCGGCTACGACAACACCGAGAGCATTCTGACCCAGGTCGCGGGCGGTGACGTCGACCTGATCATCGCGCACGCCAGCGGGTTTAATACCGCAGGCCACCGCGTCGGTCAGCAGACCGGCGTGCCCACCCTCGTGGTGGACTACGAGAATAATGTGCCGGGCCTCGTCGCGACGGCGATCCCGGCACCGCAGCAGGGCGCCTACCTCGCTGGGGTCGCCGCAGCGATGCAGACCGAAACTGGGATCGTTGGCATCGTTGCTTCGGCAGAAAACCTGAACTGGTTTCTCATGGCCGGCGGATTTGCGCAGGGCGTGTACAGCGTTGATCCTTCGATTGATGTGGTGATGGCCTATGTCGGCCCCGCGAACTATGCGGACTCTGCGGGCGCGGCTCAGACCACGAAGCAGGTCATCGCGGCTGGTGCTGATGTCATTATGGGCATGGGTAACGGAGCGACCGTGGGATACCTGCAGGCCATCGAAACCGCCCAAACCGACTACTCGATCTCATACATTGCGACGATCGGTGACGTGAGCGATATCGCCCCTGACATGAACACGGTGTTTGCGACCGTGCTGTGGGATTTCACCGATACCTACATTCAAGCGGTGACCGATATTGAGGCGGGAACCTTTGGCACCCACGGGTATGAGCTGACGGTCGCAAACGGAGGATTGAGCCTGCGTGAGTCAGCTGCCTTCACCGCTGAAATGACCGAGGCAGTGCAGGCGGCGTCGGCGGGTATCACCGACGGCAGCATCGATGTGGTGACCGCGGACACAAAGGATTCGGTACAGGCCCTCATCGACTCGCGCGGGGCATAACCGTTGTCGCCGCTCGGGCGGCCAGTGCCGCAGCAGGAGGGGGACGCGCCGCTTGTGCGGCTGCATGAGGTGGGTCGGCGCTTCGGTGCGGTGACCGCCCTCGACGGGGTGAGTCTCGATGTGCGTGCGGGCGAGGTGCACTGCGTGCTTGGCGAGAATGGTGCTGGCAAGTCAACCCTCATCGCGATGCTTGCCGGCATGCAGCAACCCGATACGGGTGCGATAGTAGTGCGCGGAGCACCCACCGCGATTCGCACACCTGCGGTGTCACGGGGCCTCGGCATTCGGGTCGTGTATCAGCACTCCATGCTGGTGCCGACGCTGTCGATTCTGGAGAACCTGATGCTTGGCGCTGGGAGAAGGGGCGGACACCGCGGGGGACATCGGGCCGCCCTGCGTCGCAGTGAGCTCTTGCTCTCACAACTGCGGGCACGGGGTGCGTTCGGTCCTGGGCCCGAGACTCTCGTCGGCGAACTCGGTTTGGGCGAGCGGCAACTGCTTGAGAGCGAACTCGCCTTCGCAGACCAGCCCTCGGTGCTCGTGCTCGATGAGCCGACAGCACTCCTCGCCGCGCATGAGATTGACGATCTGTTTTCGAGGATCACCCAGCACGCCTCTGACGGTGGGGCAGTGGTCTGTGTGACGCACAAGCTTGATGAGGTGCTGCGCATCGCTGATCGGGTGACCGTGCTGCGCTCAGGCAGAGTGGTTGATGAGCTTGACCTGCGTCGCGACACCGGGGCACACGTTTCGGGCGAGAGCTCGGAGGGTGAGAGACTGCGGCAGAGAATCGTCACCTCGATGTTCGGCGCACCGCCCGAGACACTGTCGCACGAACCTGGTTCCCAGCCAGCTCATGACACAGCACCGGATCCCGAACGGCCGTCGCAATTGACGACGCGACCAGCGCTGCTGCGTCTCACGCAGGTGAGCACTGCGGCAGCCGTGGGGCGCCAACCCCTCGTTGATTTCTCCCTCGAGGTTCGCCAGGCAGAGGTGCTGGGGATTGCCGGCATTGACGGTCACGGCCAGCGAGATCTGGCTCGAGTCATTGCCGGAGAAATTGCCTGCGAGAGCGGGCAGCTCGTCTTTGACGGCGCACCAGTGACCAAACTCTCTGTCGCAGAGCGCCAGCGTCTCGGCATTGCGTATGTCACCGACGACCGGCTGGGTGAGGGCACCATCGCCTCCATGAGTGTCGAGATCAACGCCATCGCAAAGCAGATTGGGCAGCAGCCATTTTGGCGGCGGGGCCGGCTGCAGCGCGCTGCGGTTCGTATGCATGCTCAGTCGCTGATTGAAGAGGCAGACATCCGCCCCGACGATCCAGCGGTGCGGGCAGGCACGCTCTCAGGTGGCAATCTGCAGAAGCTCCTGCTCGCCCGTGAAACGATGCGCGCACCACGACTGCTCGTGTGCAGCCAACCCACTCACGGACTTGACCTGCACACCACCCAGCGCATTCGGGCCGAACTGCGCCGCCTGGCAGCATTTGGCACGGCGGTGGTGGTTATTTCGCAGGATCTCGATGAGCTCGTGCAGCTGTCAGACCGAATCGTGGTGATGTCGAGCGGCCAGGTGAGCGATGAGCTGACCAGTGTCGATGAGCGCTCACGCGACCGCATCGCGTCGCGCATCGCGGGGGTGGTGGCATGAACCTCTGGTCTCGAATTGCCGACGTGCTGCTGCGCACCGTGGCCCCAATTGTGCTCGCGCTCCTGGCCGGCGCCGTCGTGCTTGCGGTGCTCGGCGCAGACCCGCTCGCCTTTTACCGGGACGTCGTGACGCTCGGCCTTCTGGGCGACGGATGGCAGCACACGCTCGCAGCAATGGCGCCCCTGCTGCTCGTTGCGCTCGGCCTCATCGTCGCGTTTCGCGCCCAGCTGTGGAACCTCGGATACTCTGGCTCATTTCTGCTCGCCGCAGCCGTGACCGCCGGCATCAGTCCCGCACTCTTTGCCTCGCTGCCATTTGGTCTTGCGCTCGTGATCGCACTGGTTGCCGCAGCGTCGGTCGGCGCCCTGCTGGGGTTCGTCCCCGCGTTGCTCAAGGTGTGGCGCGGCACCAATGAGGTGGTGACGAGTCTCATGATGTCATTTATCGCCATGGGTGTTGCCAATCTCCTCGTGCGTGGGCCGTGGCAAGACCCGGCGGTCTCAGTGCCGCAAACGAGGGTGCTCGACCTCGCGAACATGCTCCCATTCGTGCCCGGCACCCGCGTGCACGTCGGGCTCGTGCTGGCGCTCGTCGCCGTTGTCGTGGTGCAGCTGATGCTCAATCACACCGCATTCGGTCTGCGCGTTGATGTGATGGGAGCGAACCCGGCAGCGGCGCTGCACGCCGGCATCAACGTTCGAGGCATGACGATTGCCATTTTTCTCATCTCGGGTGGGTTGTTCGCGCTCGCCGCAGCGGTCGACATGCTGGGCCAATGGGGCTACATGCGCGCCGGCTGGAACCCTGGTTATGGTGACAAAATCTTGCCGTTCGTGTTTCTCGCACGATTGAGCCCGATCGCTTCGGTGCCGCTCGTAGGCGTGTACGCCGTGCTCGCGACCGGCGGGACCATTGCTGCGGGCCGGGCGGGGATCTCGGTCGATGTGCTGCTCGTGCTCGTTGCCCTCGTGCTGGTCTTCATGCTGCTGATTGAAGTGCTCGGTACGAAGTTGCGCCTCGGAGTGAGCTACCTGCCGCGAGGCCTGTTTGGGGGAGCGCGATGATGATGCTCCAGACCATGATGAGTGATGCGCTGCTCGTCGCGTTCGTGCTCGCCGCACTTGCCAGTGCGATGCCGTTGCTGCTCGCGGCCACCGGTGAGACGATCGGTGAGCAATCGGGCGTGCTCAACATCGGCCTCGAGGGGCTGCTGCTCATCGGTGGCTACGCGGCGTTCGCCGTGACCCTCGCAACGGGGCAGTTCTGGTTCGGGTTTCTCGCTGGGGCCGCGGCGGGCTGTGCGCTCTCGGGCCTCATGGTGGTGCTGGCGGTGTGGCTTCGCATGAACCAGATTGTCGTCGGCATCGGTATCACGCTTGCGGGCACCGGCATCAGCAGTTTGCTGTATGACCTGCACTTTGCAGACACTCGGCCGCGTCTCGGTGCTCCTCCGTCGCTCTTTGGCCCCCCGTTCTCGGAATTACCAATAACGGGGCCGGTGTTGTTCGGCCAACCGGGAGTCTTCTTCGTCGCGATCGCACTGGTCGTGGTGACGGGCCTGTGGTTGCATCGCACGATGCCGGGCTTGCGGTTGCGCGCCGCAGGTCAGCGACCAGAGTCGCTTGACGCGATGGGTGGCAACGTCACCCGCATTCGCTCACTCGCAGTGCTGACCGGTGGTGCGTGTGCAGGTCTCGGCGGTGCATACCTGGCCCTTGTCGCAGCCGGCACGTTCACGCCGGGCATGACGCACGGTCTCGGGTTTCTCGCAATTGTGGTGGCGATGCTCGGCCGAGGTCGCGTTTTCTGGGTCTCGCTGATCGCGCTTCTGTACGGGTGCATCACCGCAACCGCAACCGCGCTGCAGCTCACCGCGGTGCACCTGCCGACTGACCTGATTTCGATCATCCCGTTCATCGTGGTGATGATCGCGCTGACGGTGTTTGGTGGCAGATCGTCACTGCCTCCGGCGCTGACGGTGCCGTATATGCGGGGGCAGCGTTAGCTGAGCAGATCCTCGAGAAAGTCGACGGTGTCTTCCCAGCCGCCGACCGCGTGGCAGCGAACTCCCATGGCCTTCACCGGGTAGTCGTTGCCCTCGGGGTCAAGGCGATCGCCGACGAACAGCATGTCGTCGAGCGCGATGCCCGTGTGCGCCTCAAGTTTGCGCATGCCGTAAGCCTTGTCGATGCCCTTGCGGGTGATGTCGACCGAGGTTGATCCGCCACTGCGCACCTCGAGGTCAGGCAAGCGCTCGGCAACCGCGGCGCGGAGCGCATTCTTCTTTGCGCCGTCAGGATCCCATGCGTGCTTCACATCGACCGGGGCGCTCTGGCCAAGTGCCGAGAAGGTCACCTGTGATCCGCGATCTTCGAGGATCTCGCCCCAGGTCTCTACTTCCCAGAGACCAAGCCGCTCTGCCTCTTCACGCAGCGCAGTCAGCGCGGCATCGCGCTGGTCTTCGCTCAGGTGCTCTTGGTAGATCGTGTTCCACGCGCCATTCTCTCGCCTTTCATATCGAGTGCCGCAGGTGGGCAGTAGGTGGAGCCGCTCGAGTGCGCGCTCATTGACCTCACCGAGGCGCGACACGAGCTGCGCTTCAAACTGCTCAAAGTTGCCGCCCGAGATCACTGCGACGGTGGTGCGGTCGAGCAGGCGAGAAAATACCTCGAGCATGCGCGGGTGAACCGGAGACTTCGAGGGGGCGAGGGTGTCATCAAGATCAAAAGCAACAAGCGCAGGAAGAGTCACATAAGCATCCTACGGTGGATCGGAGAATAGCGGCTGTCTGTGGTGTGCCGATGCTTGCGCCGTGATGTCGCCGACCGCCGGCCGCGCACTGCGTAGAGGGCAGTTGCGGTCCTGGGGCCCTATCAAATGTTGATGGTAGAGACGGAATCAAAAGTCCCATTGATGGTTTGGGTTCGAGAGTGCAGCCGAGGTTTCTTCAACGGTGCGGAGGTCTTGAAAGGGTGATGAAGCGGCGAGCTTCACTACTGATTCAAGACCCAGCGCTAGCGCGGTCATGTTGTGGGCCTCGAGAGCTTCATCAACGACCGCAAAGAGCTTTGTGAAGTTCTCCGATCGCTCGTCGAACGACCGTGCCAGATATTCTTGCAAGAGCTCCTGCTGAGCCCTGATCTGCGTGATGGCGATGTCGCGCTCCGCCGCGATTCCAATCCGTTTCGTCACCTGAGCTTCCTCAAACTTGCGCACCTCACCCGCGATCGTGACTAAGTTCATGACCGCGTCGACGACCTGTTCGGGAGAAACGATTGCTTCGAATGCTACGTTTTCAACGGTGTGTTCGATCCTTGCAGAGAAGCCATTGGCATCGTCATAGATGTTTGCGTCGTCGTCGGATAAAGAACCTTGCGAGTCTTCTGACTCTGCCGCATCAGATTCTGTGCTGCGGTTACTTTGAGGTGTCGTGTCGAGGAATTCCTCAACTTGCTGTTGCACCCAGGTGAGCCCTTGATCTCCGAACTGTGAGTACAGCACAGATGCCACTCGTTTGAAATTCGCGTTCATTGTTCCATTTCCGTGTTCAATACTGTTTTAATGCGAAGGCTGACTGACAGGCTCTCGTCGGAAAGCTCGCCGTCATCGCCGAAGAGCGGTACCTGGGCGAGCTCTACCATCGCCTTGACGAGCAGGCCACACTGGTTGAATAATCCAGCATGATCGGAGTTTTCCGCGTCAAACACAGGGACAAGAGCTTCTAACTCGGTGAGTAGAGGGATCAGTCGCTGACGTAGTTCTTCGGTCACCGTGGAAAGCTCATCGATACGGGCTGCGATTCCATCCATGACGATCCAGGCGCTTTGCAAGCTGACGACTGCCAGTGCGGCTTCCTTTGGTAAGTCTTCGCCTCGGTGAGTTTCTTCGCGTAATGAGTTGATACCAGGATGCCCGCAGCAAGCAGTGTCACCCCTGCTGGCGCGCCCACGGTGATTCCTGTCAGGACGACAGCTCCGGCGGCCATCCCTCCGCCTCCCACCGCTAAGCTTCCGCCGCCAAGCCACGCCAGGACAGCATTGGATGCGGC
>JAAZFP010000163.1 GCA_012511645.1 Microbacteriaceae bacterium | reverse complement strand
GACGACCTTGCGGGCCTGGCCGAGCAGCTCGATGCCTGCGGTCTCGAGCGAGAGGCCGACCTCTTCGCTGACGACCTCGCCACCGGTGAGGTTGGCGATGTCGGCGAGCTGAGCCTTGCGGCGGTCGCCGAAGCCCGGAGCCTTGACGGCAACCGACTTGAAGATGCCACGGATCTTGTTCAGCACGAGGGTCGCAAGTGCTTCGCCCTCAACGTCTTCAGCGATGATGAGCAGCTGCTTGCCCGACTGGATGACGGGGTCAACAACCGGAAGCAGGTCCTTGATGTTCGAGACCTTGCTGTTGACGATCAGGATGTACGGATCTTCGAAGACCGCTTCCTGACGATCGGCGTCGGTGACGAAGTATGCCGACAGGTAGCCCTTGTCGAAGCGCATGCCCTCGGTGAGCTCGAGCTCGGTGCCGAAAGTGTTCGACTCCTCGACAGTAACGACGCCCTCTTTGCCGACCTTATCGATCGCCTCAGCGATCAGCTGGCCGATCTGCTCATCAGCAGCCGAGATCGAAGCGGTAGCCGCGATCTGGTCAGTGGTCTCGATCTCTTTGGCGTTGGCGAGCAGCTGCTTGCTGACTGCCTCAACTGCCTTCTCGATGCCCTTCTTGATGGCGATGGGGTCGCTGCCTGCTGCAACGTTGCGCAGACCCTCGCGAACGAGTGCCTGTGCGAGCACAGTTGCGGTCGTGGTGCCGTCGCCTGCGACGTCGTCGGTCTTCTTCGCGACCTCTTTGACGAGCTCAGCGCCGATCTTCTCGAACGGATCTTCAAGCTCGATCTCTTTCGCGATCGACACACCGTCGTTGGTAATGGTGGGTGCGCCCCACTTCTTTTCGAGCACGACGTTGCGGCCGCGGGGGCCAAGCGTGACCTTCACAGCATCAGCCAGGGTGTTCAGGCCCCGCTCGAGACCGCGACGTGCTTCCTCATCAAACGCAATGATCTTTGCCATGTGTTGCGCCCCTCCCGGACGTGTTGATTCGGTGGTGCCGCGGGTGCGGCACCGTACATGAGTAATTAGCACTCAGGTTTACAGACTGCTAACACAATCTTGGCACTCGCACCCTGAGAGTGCAAGAAGAGAAGCTCGCTTACGGCGAACACTCCGACAACGCTCGGGATCTCGCCCGCCCACAGCGTACTTCAGCGGCAACACACGCGGATCACCACCCGTAAGACAACGAGCGAGTCGCCAAGCACGCGCACGGGCGAGGCGAATTAGCCCTCGGCGCCCTCGTCCTCGACCGCGACGTCTTCGACCGGCGCCTCGAGCGGCGCAAACTGCTCGCTCCCGGGCCCCGCGTAGTCGGCGCCGAGCAGCACCACGAGCTTCGCCCCGAAATCGGTGTAGTCGTAGCTCTGATACACGGACACTCCGCCGAGCTCGCGTGCGAGCCCGAGCGCTGCGGCCTCATCCGCGACCGACACATAGAACACCGCCGAGATCTCAACCTCGTCTGAGGCAGCCTCGGTCGAGAACAGAATCTTGCCCCAGTTGTTCTGCGTGATGATGCCGTCGATGATGCCACCGAAGCCAGGCATGCGGGTACCGTTCAGCACCACGACCGGCGCCTCGGGGTCGAGCTCAGGCTTCACTGCTGCGGGCTGCGGCGCCTCCGGCGCTGCCTCTTCATTCACAAAGCTCGAGACATCTGCGCCAATCACCTGCACAGCGATGATGCCACCCGCAGTGAGCAGCACGATGCCAAGCAATGCACTCAGCACATACAGCAAGAAGCGTCGGGGCTTCGCCACCAGGCGGTGCGCACCGACGCGTGAGTACTTGTGTGCGCCGTCGAATCGATCCTTCGGATACGCGCCATTCGCTACGGCTCGTTCGCGAGATCGCGTGCTTTGCTCTCGTTGCTCTCGTGCCACGCGGCCTCCCCTCATAACGCTGGCATCAAACCGCCACCACGATGTGCGGGTGAACTTAGATTACACGCGCAAAGCTGAGTGCCAGGTTTCCTGTGACGCGAGTCGTCGCGATCCTGGATCATCGAAGCCCAGTCAGCGCTGCTCACACCACCAACCCGACTACAGCGAGTCAGGCGCGTAAATCGCGCGCGCGAGCCCATCAAGCACGTCAGGAATGCGCGTGCCTCCGGCGAGAATCAGCGTGTCTTCGACATCGATGATGCGGCGGTGCTGGCCAGCGTTGGTCAGGGCGACGCTCGGCTGCGCAGCGATCAAACCGTCGACGCCCCCCGCGCTCTCAAGCCCTTTTGACATCACCAGAATGATGTCTGGGTTGAGCGCCACGAGCGCTTCATCGGTCATCGGCTTCTCGCCCACCCAGCCAATCTCTTCGGCCACGTCGACCGCACCAAGTGCGTCGATCATGAAGTCAATGCCGCTGCCCTCACCAAAGAGGTAGTAGACCCCGGCTGTGCCCCTGATGTAGAGGAATGCGACGCGTGGGCGAAGCGCTTGATCCTCGGGCAACAGCGTCGCGATCTCGGCTTCTTTTGCGGTGATCGCCTCGTCGAGCTGAGCAATGAGGGCGTCGGGGTACTCGTCAGCTAGCCCGAGCGCTGCAGCAACCTCACGCGCGAGCTCATAGGTTTGGTCAGGCGTTTTCGCCCGTGAAACCGTCCCCACCTGGATGCCGGCATCACGCAGCTGCAGCACCACATCGGTCGGGCCAATCGATCCGTCAGTCAGAATCAGCGTCGGCTCAAGCGCGATGACACCCTCAGCATCGATGGAGTGTCCCTGTTTCGTTACCACTGGCAAGTCTTCATATCCCGGAAGCTGCGTCGACACATCCCGGCCCACCAGCGTGCCGGCGAGCCCATACGCATGCACCAGCTCGGCGATCGTGCCCGTAATCGACAGCGCAAGCACACGCGATGCGTCGGTCACCGTCACCTCAGTGTCACCCGTCAGATCGTGCGACACCACCGTCACCGGAAACTGCTGCTCAGGGTTCTCTGCTACTGCCGGAAGTGACGGTGTACCGATAATGGCGGTGCTCGGCCCCTCCCACGCGGTGGGGTCAGCAATCGGAGTGAGCTCAGTGAGCGCAGGAAGGTCTGCCGCCTGCGCCGCAGTGCCCGGCCCGTCAGGGCTCGCCGTCTGACAACCACTCAACAGCAGCGCCGCGACGGTAGCAATCGACGCAACGAGAGTGACGCGATGACGCGTCGCACGGAAAAGCGACATGAGAACCTTTCATCTGATGTTGCTAAGCCTATCCGAAGGAGTAGAGTAGATCCTTGGAACATTATGAGATCAACATCGTCAGCCGCAGGCTCACACCGGGCTCGCCAGATCAGCCTCTTTGCAGGCCTGGCAGCCGCCCTCTTGGTCTCGCTGCTCATCTCTGCGGGCACCGGCCAGTTGGCGATTCCACCGCTCGAAGTGCTCGGATCACTGCTCAACCGCATCGGCATCACCTGGCTACCGTTCCCTGAAACCCAGGTTGCCGACACCACGCTGTGGGCAATCCGGTTCCCCCGCGTCATTATGGCAGCGCTCGTGGGCGCAGGGCTCGCAATCTCTGGTCTGCTCATGCAGGCGATTTTCGGCAACCCGCTCGCCGAGCCAGGCGTCATCGGCATTTCGTCTGGCGCCGCGGTTGGCGCTGGTCTCTCGATCGTCTTCGGTCTGACACTGTTCGGCCAGTGGACCACCGCGGTCTTCGCGTTCGCGACCGGGCTCATCGCGACCCTGCTCGTCTACTTCATGAGCCG
>JAAZFP010000162.1 GCA_012511645.1 Microbacteriaceae bacterium | reverse complement strand
GGCACCTTCGGTGGCGTCAACATTCCGCCGGTCAGCATCTTCATGGATGGCTTCGCCATGGGCGTCGACCACTACAACGAAGAAAACGGCGCGAACGTGCAGGTCTTCGGCTGGGATGTCGCTTCACAGGACGGCCAGTTCACCAACGAATTCGCCGCCAACGACGTGGCAAAGCAGATGGCACAGGGTCTGATCGACCAGGGTGTCGACGTGCTGCTGCCCGTCGGTGGTCCGATCTACCAGTCGGCTGCTGAAGCCATTCGTGACTCGGGCGGCAACGTCGCACTCATGGGTGTTGACGCAGACGTCTTCGTCACCGACCCGAACGTGGCTGACCTGCTGCTCGTCTCGGGGCGCAAGGGCAGCGACGTGGCCGTGTACGACGCAGTGATGGAAGCTGCAGCGGATGAGTTCAACACCGCACCGTTCGTGGGCACCCTCGAAAACGGTGGCGTTGGCCTCTCGTCGTTCCACGACTTTGAGACCCTGATCTCGCCAGAGCTGCTCGACCAGCTCGCAGCGATCGAGGCCGGCAGCATTGACGGTTCGATCAACGCAGAGTCGGTGTCATCGCCGTAAGCGCAGGTGACACGTCGCAGGGGTGGGTCGGTGTGTTCCGGCCCGCCCCTGCGGCATTTCAGCAATCTCCCTGGCGCCTGCTGAGGCGCAACAACCGGGCGCACATACACCGTGCCGAGACGCTCCGTGGCTGGTAGTCTCACGGTGAACAACTCGACGAAACCCCAACCGACGGTGAGGCAGGAATGACTCTCGAACTTCGCGGAATCACGAAACGATTCGGCACGTTCACCGCGAACGATTCGATCAACCTCACGGTGCGACCCGGAGAGATCCACGCACTGCTTGGAGAGAACGGCGCGGGCAAATCAACGCTGATGAACGTGCTGTATGGCCTGTACCAGGCTGATGAGGGCGAGATCATTCTCGATGGTGTCGTGCAGCACTTTCGAGGCCCGGGCGACGCGATGGCGGCGGGCATCGGCATGGTGCACCAGCACTTTATGCTGGTGCCGGTGTTCACCGTTGCCGAGAATGTGATTCTGGGGCACGAAGACACCGGTTTCGCAGGTTCCCTCGATTTGAACGCGGCTCGTGCCCATGTGCGCGAGGTGGCAGACCGATTTGGGTTCGAGGTTGACCCCGACGCAGTGGTCGAAGACCTGCCCGTCGGCGTGCAGCAGCGAGTTGAAATTATCAAGGCGCTGTCACGAGACGCAAAGGTGCTCGTGTTTGACGAGCCGACCGCGGTGCTGACCCCGCAAGAAACCGACGAGCTGATGAACATCATGCGCCAGCTGCGCGATGAGGGCACCGCGATCGTGTTCATCACCCACAAGCTGCGTGAGGTGCGTGAGGTCGCCGACCGCATCACGGTGATCCGTCGCGGCAAGGTGGTCGCTGAGGCCGATCCGAGTGCTGACAACGCTGAGCTTGCCTCGCTCATGGTGGGCAGAGCGGTTGAGCTCACGGTTGAGAAGCAGCCGCCAAAACTCGGCGAAGGCGGGCTCTCGGTGCATGACCTCACGGTGATTGATCACAGCGGCTATGTCGTGGTCGACAACGTGAGCTTCGACGTGCGTCCCGGTGAAGTGCTCGCCATTGCGGGAGTGCAGGGCAACGGCCAAACTGAACTCACCGAAGCGCTCATGGGCTTGCACACCGTAGAGCGCGGTTCTGTGTCACTGAACGGAGCAACCCTGCTCGGCAAATCGGTCAAG
>JAAZFP010000161.1 GCA_012511645.1 Microbacteriaceae bacterium | reverse complement strand
GGCCTGCTGCGAGCGCTGAGCACGGCGATGCCCGAGGGCGCGGGCACCAGTGACCTTGCTCGAGCGGCCAGCCTCTCACGCCCCACCGCTCACCGGTTGCTCTCGTCGCTGGCAGCACAGGGGTTTGTCGATCGTGACCAGCGTTCGGGAGATTGGCTGCTTGGGCCAGAGCTGTACCTGCTCGGCGCCGTCGCCGCCGAACGATATGACATCAGCGAGCTCGCCCGGCCCCACGTCGCAGCGCTTGCCGAGGCGACCGGTGAGAGCGCATTTCTTTCCGCGAAGCGTGGCAACGAATCGGTGTGCCTGCTGCGAGAGGATGGGAGCTTTCCGATCCGATCGTTCGTGCTCTACGAGGGCAAGCGGTTTCCCCTTGGTGTGGCCTCGGCTGGCCTCGTCATGCTGTCGTTTCTACCGACAGAGCAGCGGGAGCGCTATCTCGCGCACGCCTCACTCGAGGCCGAGCACGGGGCCGCGCACCGCCCCGATGCGCTGCGCGGCCGCATCGCAGAAACTCGTGATCGCGGTTATGCGGTCAATCCCGGTCTCGTCGTCGAGGGCAGCTGGGGCATGGGTGCCGCCGTGTTTGATCGCTCAGGATCACCCGCGTGGGCACTGAGCCTCACCGGCATC
This sequence comes from Microbacteriaceae bacterium, assembly GCA_012511645.1. Taxonomy (GTDB): domain Bacteria; phylum Actinomycetota; class Actinomycetes; order Actinomycetales; family Microbacteriaceae; genus Leucobacter. The sequence goes on along the minus strand of JAAZFP010000161.1, from coordinate 4,786 downwards.
GAGCCTCGCTTCACTGCTGAGCGCCGACCCGAGATGGGGCGCCTGCTGCTTGAGCATGCCCATCGACTCACCCAGGCGCTTGCGGGTGAGCGCCATCAGACGGCCCCGATCCACTGACGTGAACCCCCCACTCGGCCATACACTGTGTGGTGGAGAACAGGCGGAAAGGTGTCACATGGCGGGAGTTGGAGCTCGCGAGCACACAACATACGGCACAAACGCGCCTCAACCTCACGCACCCGCTCATACAGGCCGAACACGAATGAGCCCGAGACGGCGTCGCCGCCTCACCATCACGCTCATCAGCACCCCAGTTGTGCTGCTGCTCGTCGCCCTGGGCGTCTACACCGCAACTGCGGCGAGCGCACCACTGCCAAACCTGCAGCCCGTGCTCACGGTCGAACCAACGAGCGAGATTCTCGCCGATGTCACCGCCGCTCAGGCCGCCGTTGATGCGCAGGCGCTGCCAACCGCCGTCGGGTGGTTGCACGACGACACTGTGTGGACTAACATCGACCAGCCCCAGAAGATCGCAAGCCTGACGAAACTCGTCACCGTACTCACAGGGCTTGAAGCGGCCCCGGTGGCGGCCGGTGAAGACGGGCCCGACTACACGCTCACGAGCGCTGACGAGACCCTGCTCGTCGAGACGTGGGCTGACAATGGTTCCGGTGTCACCGTGCCCGTCGGGCAGACGCTCACAACTCGTCAGCTGTTGCAGTTGATTCTCATTCCGTCTGCCAATAACTACGCAGACAGCTACGCGCGTATGGTCTTTGGCGACGAAGACGCGTTTCTTGCTGCGGCCCGCGATTGGCTGGCGAGGCACGGTCTCGACTCTGTGCACATTGTGGACCCCAGCGGCATGAGCGATGACAACGTCGCGACACCGCGCGATCTCGAGCGACTCACCAGGCTCGCCCTCGAAGAGCCGATCGTGGCCGAGATTGTCGCTGAGGCAAGCGCCGAGATCCCGGGCATCGGCCTCGTCGAAACGACCAACCGGTTGCTCGGTGAGCCCGGCATCATCGGGGTCAAGACCGGCACCACGTTTCCCGACGGGTACAGCCTGTCGGCGGCGCAGCTGGTGGCGCTCGATGACCGCGAACTCACCGCCATCGCGGTCACCAATGGGCGCACCAACGGTGACGATCGCTCAGGCAATACCCGTGAGGCGCTCGCGGCACTCACCACAGCACGCGAGACCATCACGATCGGTGAGGCCAATGAGCGTGTGGGCTCGGTCACCACCTGGCTCGGTGAGACGGTGCCACTGATCCTCGCAGAGCCCGCTGAGCTGACGCTCGTGCCGGGTGACCGCGTGAGCCGATCCCTCGAGCTCACCCCCGGCTCGCTGAGCGCTGATGCGCTTGCCGAGCGGCGCGAGACCGCGAGTGACAGCGATGCCGCAACTGCGGCCGCCGCGGGCACCCCCGTCGGCACCTCAACAATCAGTGGACCGGCCGGCGATCTGACTCAGCCCATTGTCACCGCTTCGGCTCTCAACGAGCCAGACCTGTGGTGGCGACTCACGAACCCCGCTCTGCTCTTCGGCTGGTGACGCTCGGCTCGCTGCAGCACGCGCCCAGGTTGCTGCGCCGCACCGTGCTCGCTCAGGTGGCTCGGGCCGCCCCGGTGGCTCAGCCCAGCGGTTCGGCGCCGACTCGCTGCGCAACCACCCGCCGCAGCGCCCGCATCGTGAGGTCAACCGACTCGACATCAATGCGCTCATTATGGGCGTGAATGCGCTCACGGTAGCGCTCATAGCTCCACGCACGAGACAGCAGGCCAAAGCCATACGCGGGCACGCCGAGCTCGCGAAACTGCCTGGCGTCTGAGCCTCCAGCCGCCATCACCGGCACCACCGGTGAGCCATCCGTGGCGGTGATCGCCTCGCACACCGCGTGAAACAGGGGCGCGTCCGCGGGCGACTCAGTTGCCGCCCACCCGTGCAAGTGGTGCACCTCGACCGTGTCGGCGAGGTCTCCTAACACCTGCGCGAGCAACGCGTCCACCTGCTCGTCCGTGGTGCCGGGCAACGTGCGAATGTCAAGGTCGATTGTGGCCTCTGCCGGAATCACGTTGTGGGCCTGCCCCGACCGCAGCACCGTCGGCGCGATCGTCACGCGCGACACCGCGTGCGCGTAGCCTGCGATGCTACCGAGCTCAGGCAAGAGCGCATCGATGCGCACCGGGTCGAGCAGGCGCCCGGCCAGATCCGGGTCACTGATGCGAGCCTCGATAAACGGCGCCCAGAGTTCGCCCAGCTCAATTGCTGGCTCAACCTGTGCGAGCCGCTGCAGCACATGACCGACGGTGACCGCGGCACTCTCTGAACCGTAAGGAATCGACGCGTGCCCCGGGGGTCCGTGCACCACGAGGCGTCGACCGGCCGAGCCCTTCTCGGAGATGTCGATCGCGACGTGCTCGCCAAAGCGCATGCCGCCCGTCTCGCTCAGCACCTCGGTCACCCGCACCGCATCCGGGTGCTCGCGCAGCAACCAGGTCACACCGTAGTCGCCGCCAGCCTCTTCGTCGGCAACCGCGAGCAGCACGAGATCACCGCGCGGCCGCTCAGGTGCGAGCGCGACCTCGCGAACAACCGCCGCAAATGCCGCGGTCAGGTAGAGCATGTCGACCGTGCCACGACCCCACACCTCACCATCGATGAGATCGGCCCCGAATGGGTCACGCGCCCATCGTTCGGGGCTCACCGGCACCACATCAAGGTGGCCGAGTAGGCCGAGGGCCGGCGCGTCAGGATCCGTGCCGCGCACGCGGGCAACGAGTGAGGCGCGACCCGGCGCAGACTCAAACACCTGAGTCTCAAGCGTGCCGGCACTGACCGCGTCGGCGAGAAACCGCTGCAGCACGCGCACCCCGCGCACCTCTTGACCAGAGGTGGGTGTGCCATCGTTTACGCAGGCGGCACGCACGAGGTCGCGAAGCAGTTCCACGGTGTCGTCGCAGGTGTGCACTCCGTCGCCACCTCCGCTCGCTCAGCTGTCGGGCCCGTCTGGGCTTGCCAACAGCCTACTCTCGCCAGGCTCAGCGACCGCGCGCGGTGCGCACCCGCTGATAGGGGTGCACCGTCGCCTCGGCGAGCGAATCCTCGTTGAGCCGGTCCATGCTGCGATTGCGTTCGGCAAGCTTCATGAACAGCCCCATCCATCGCTTGCCCGCCCGGATGCGACGGTCATTCAGCCCGTCGATGCCATAGAGTCTGAGCGCCCACTGCGGCATCAGCGCGAGCATGCCGTACTGCACGTTGCGCGCCACCCATCGCTGCAGCGGGCCACCCTCACCCGGACTGCGCAGCGCCAGCGCGATGTCGGCGGCGGGCACAATCAGCGCCGCGTTCAGGTCGCCCTTCTCTGCGATCACCGCGTCAAGCTCGCGCCTCGTTTCAGGCAGTGGCCCCGGCACATGCAGCAGGTCGGCAGCCCGGTGTTGCTCTCGAACGAACTCATCCTGCTCCGCTTCGGTGAGCTCAAGACCATAGGCGAGGGCGGCGGTGAGAGCGCCCCACACGAAGGTGTTGTGCGTCCAACGCATCCACTCGGGGTTCTTGGCTCGAATCACCTCCCCCGTCTCAGGATCCGTATAGACCGAGCGCTCATGCAGGCGGTCAACATGCGCGGCCGCCGCGTCGGCGTGCGCCTTGTCGCCGAAGTTGACGGTGATGAGATAGGCGCCCGTGCGGCGAAAGCGCGCCGCCGAGGCTTCACCGCCCTCCATCGCGATGGTGGTGCGACTCAGGTGTCGCATCTCACCCGGATCGAGCACCTGCAGCAGCACGGCCATGCCACCCCCAATCTGCAGTGCGGCAGGGTGCGCGATGACCTTCCAGGTGACGCTCTCGGGGCCGAAATATCCGTCATCTGCCCGCGCTGGCGCGTCGCGCATGCTCTGGACCGTGAGGTCCTCAGCGAACATCCCCGCGGTTTCTGCCTGGTTCTTAGCTGTGTCGTGGCTCATGACAGCATGATGACAAGCACCGCGTCCACCCACGCAAAGTTGGCGCGTTTCTGCCACCGCAGAACCGTCACAGCGCAGCCGCTCATACCTCGTCGCGAGAGAGCGCGAACTTCACCCCGAGCTCAAAACGCGAGTTCGCCCCGTGGGTCTGCATCGCCTCGGCGATGCGCCGACTCACCGTGCGCAATGAGATGCGCATCTCATCGGCGATCTGCACATCGGTCAGTCCATGCGCGAGCAGGCTGAGCACTCTTCGCGTCTCACTGTCAACGTGATGCAGCGGCACCGCGAGCTGCCAGAGCAACTCAAAATAGCTGCTGAGTTGCGCGAGGATCGCGGGGCCCTGCACCGCCCGATGCAGATCCACGGCCTCGGCCGACCGCTCGGCAGTTCGGCCTCGCTCTCCACTCGACCCTGGCGCCGCCGGTGACTCGGCCGGTGATGCTGCCGGTGCACCCAACGAGGCACTCACGATCGCGGTCGTTCCGCCGTAGATGACAAACCGTGCGTCACTCGACAGCACGCGCACCTCGAACCCTGCATCAACCCCCAACTCAAGCAGGGGTTCGGCCGGTGAACCGATTGCACTGGGCGGCACGATTGCGCGTCCGGTCAGCAGTCGCTTTCGCAGCACATAGTCACGGATCTCGGGGTCAAACCCGGTGATCCAGTGGCGCCCCTCAAACGTGCCGGTGTCGGCGACCACAATATCCATGGTGAGCGGCACATTGCCTGAGGCTTCTGCCAGGTCGATTTGGTTCCACCAGTGCTGCCAAAACCCGGCTTCACCGCGCAGCACACCCTCGGG
>JAAZFP010000160.1 GCA_012511645.1 Microbacteriaceae bacterium | reverse complement strand
GTGAAGACCCCCACTCGGGTGCAAATGGGTCAGCGACTGACTGAAGAGGGTGGAGCTGACGTGCGGGTGCCAACGCGCGTCGAATGATCCGGGCGGCTCTTGTGAACCGCAACGGTGCTAGTGCTGCACGATCGCTTTCACGACGATAATGACGAGGCCGAACGAGGCGGTGCTGACTGCGCCGATGAGACGCAGGTGCAGGGGTGCATTTTTGCGGCGGTACGCAGCGTAGCCAAGCAGCGCCAGCACCGCGGTGCCGAGCCACAGCGCGACCCACGCCGCGAGTTTGTCACCAATGATGCCGAAGGTGCCGAGCAGCAGCGGCACCGCCGGAATGAGACCAGACACGAGCAGCCCGCGTGAGCGTTTGACTGAGTGCTGAATCGCCTCACGGAGGCCGACGACCTCATCTTCGCCTGATCCGTGAACGGCGACGGTGCCCGCGTAGATATGCGCGACCCAAAACACAATGAGCGTGACCCCGACAAAGATGAGGGTGTGCAGTGAACCCATCTCTGCAGTGCCGGCAGCTGCGACGAGCCCCGACACGAGGATGATGCCGTAGACGCCCTCTTCGGTGGCGATGGCGGTGGGCAACAGCGGGGTCGAACGCTTCATGTAACCACGCTACCAACCATCGCGGCGCGATCCTTGCCAGGCAGGGCGACAGCGGCCTCTTCGGCGATGATGCGCGAGAGGCCGTCGAGCACGGGGGAGCTGAGATTCCAACGCTGCCAATAGAGGGGCATAAGGAGCGGGCGGTCACCGAGTGCGACGAGGCTGCCGTCTGCGAGACCCGCCGAGCACTGCATCTCGGGCAGCATGCCCCAGCCCATGCCGAGCGCGATCGCCAGCGCGAACTCGGCCGATGAGGGAATGTAGTGCCGAGCGGGGCTGATCTTGGCTCTGGTGACCCGCTTGATGAAGCGCTGCTGAAAGGCATCGTGTCGGTCAAACTCGAGCATGGGTGCCGCCGCGAGCGTGTCGGCGTCGACGCCACCAGCGAAGTGCGCCGCCATGAACCCGGGGCTTGCGACCGCGTGATAGCGGTCGACCCCGATGCGCGTGGAGGTGCAGCCGGGCACCGCCTTCGATTCGGCGGTGAGCGCGGCCATCGCAGCTCCGCTGCGCAGGCGTTCTGTCGAGATGGTTTCGTCTGCCCGCAGCACCTCGAAGGTTGCGCCGGTCTCGCGGGCGGCACGGGCGAGTGCCGGAATGAACCAGGTGGCGAGCGAGTCAGCATTGACGACGATGGGAATGAGGGAGGCGTCATCGCCCGATCCGTGCGTGCCCAGTTCGATCGCGACATCGGCCGCGATGCGTTGCACCTGGCGCGCCGCACGCAGCACGACGGCACCGGCTGACGTGACCGTGACCGGTCTCGTGCGGGCGACAAGCACCGTGCCGACGCGCTGCTCCATCGCGCGCACCCGCTGACTGATCGCAGAGGGGGTGATGTGCAGCTGCTTCGCCGCACCCTCGAAGCTGCCCGCGTCGACGATCGCGGCGAAGGTTTCGAGGTGATCGACGGGAAAGTCCATGTGCCAAGCTTAAGCAATGCTTATGTAAGTGAAGAAGAATGAGTGGGGCTAAAGATGCAATTCGAGGCTAGGCGCTCTAACGTCGAAGGGTGATCATCCCGTTTCTTATCGGCCTCGGCAGCGGCCTCTCGCTCATCATGGCGATCGGCGCGCAGAACGCGTTCGTGCTGAGGCAGGGCATTCGGCGCGAGCATGTGCTGCCGATTGTGCTGATCTGCGGCCTGACCGACGCGGTGCTTGAGTTGCTCGGCATCGCCGGCATCGGATTCGTGGTGGAGCGCGCGCCGATCGCGTTGGAGATCGTGCGGTGGGGCGGTGTCGCGTTCTTGCTTTGGTACGCGTGGCTGTCATTTCGGCGGGCGATGCGCCCGAGCACACTCGTCGCCGGTGAGGGCGAGTCGATGCCGCTCGGCAAAACTGTGCTCGCCTGCCTCGCGATCACGCTGCTCAACCCTCACGTCTACCTCGACACCATGGTGCTGATGGGCAGCCTCGGCAACGCGCAGGGCGACCCCGACCGGTGGTGGTTCGCGCTGGGTGGCGCAGCAGCAAGCCTCGGCTGGTTCTTTGTGCTCGGGTATGGTGCCAGACTGCTGACCCGGTTCTTTGCGAGCCCGAGGTCGTGGCGCATCCTCGACAGCGTGGTGGGTGTCACCATGCTCGTGATCGCGGCCCGCCTCGCGTTTGGCACCTCGCTGAGCTAGACGCCCCGCGCCACAAACACGTCATAGTCGTCGCGGGATCGCTGCGCGTAGCCCTGCGCCCACTCGTAGAACGCCTCGTCTTCGCCGGTGCCGTCGCCGAGGTAGCCGCTCACCTGCGCCGCATTCGGAGATTGCGCATGGGCGCGCGCGAGGGTCACCGCACACGCGCTTGCGTAGGTGACGAAGGGTTCATCCTTGATCTCTTCAATCTCGATGCCACCCTTCATGTCGTGAAACTGTCGCACATAGAGCTCGAGGTCACCAAAGCTGTCGGTCGAGTAGCGCAGGGATCCAAGAAAGGGGTCGCTCAGGGCCTGCAGAATGCGCTGCATCGCCACCACACGGCCCCCGTGGCCACGCTCATGCGTGAGTTCGCGCAGCTCCGCGGGTTGTGCGATACCGCCGTACTGTTCGAGCACGCTGGGGCCAGCCTCTTTCGACTGCAGGATCAGGGTGTTGCCGTCACCGTCTTCAAAGAGCGACAGCGCGCACCGTGTGCCCACACTGCCGACCCCGACGACACGTCTGATGACGTCGACCGGCGAGTAGTGGCTGAGCAGCAGGCTGATATCGGAGTGCGCGGTGCGCAGGTATCGGCGCAGCATCTCGTGCAACAGGCTGCGCAGTTCGGGGTCGACGCGCGTCATGGTGGGCGGGCGCTCGACGAATTGCAACAGGCCCCGTTCATCACGCTCCGTCAGCTTGCGGGTCGCTCGCTCACCCGTGCGCTTCTTCGCCTGTGCGATGGCGCGGTCGAGCACCTTGCGCGAGTGCCGGTGCATTTCTCCCGTGCCCTCGGTGGCTTCGAAATGGGCGTAGTAGCGCTGCAGTGGTGTCGCGTCGGCGGCAGCTCGCATCGCCAGCGCGTAGGCGCGCACCGCAGTCACTGCGGCCTCGCGCACGACCGTCTCGTCACGCGAGGTGCTCTGCCCCGCAATCACGACGCTCGCGACGAGCCGCTTCACATCCCACTCCCACGGCGCCCACGCGGCCTCGTCGAAGTCGTTGAGGTCGAACACGAGGGTGCGCTGCGCCGAGGCGTAAAACCCGAAGTTTGCGACGTGCGCGTCGCCGCACGAGGGCACCAAGACACCGGTGTGCGGCTCGCCGGCGAGATCGGCGGCCATAATCGCGGCGGTGCCGCGGTAGAACGCGAAGGGGCTCTGACGCATGCGCTCGGTGCGCAGGGGAACGAGCTCTTGCAGCCGAGTCGCGTTCTGCTGATCGATGATGCCCATCGGATCGCGGGAGCCCGTCGACAGTTGAGCGATGGTGCGGTGTGGCACGGCCTGTCGCAGGTGCTCGCCCTGGGCCAGCAATTCGGCGCGATTGGGCGGCAACACGGGGTTCGCGGTGCTCATCGGCTACTCGCAGAGGGGGTGTGCATGTCGGTCAGCTTTCTGCTTGGCCAGGCAGCATCACCTGGCGTTGGATCTGAGCATAGAGCCAAGTCACCCGCCAAAAACACCAAGGCGCGAATCAACCCCATTCGGCTGGCGAAACGATCACGTTCGACATCGCAGAGCAGGCGACCTTCACCGGCTTCATCGCCGCGGGTGGGCAGGCAGAGGGCGTGATACTGGTACTGCGCTGTCCTTACCAAAGGTTATGCGCACAACCTTTGGTAAGGAAGTGAGTAACTCAAGCACTGGTGGGCTTCCGGTGGATCCGCAGTCGTGATGCTTCAACGCGACAGTGACAGGGGGCTTTGCGGCCCGAGACCTGGCATGGGTGGAGAGCGCAAGTGTCAATGTCCCTGGTTCGTGCCATGATTCACTGAGACACACCAGCACCACATCATCACACCGCACGACCCGCTTTGGCGTGGCCATCGCGGTGAGCGAGGGGAGAGCGTTGCACGAAACCAATCACGTTGCCTTCATCTGGAACATCGCAGAGAGCCTGCGTGGCCCATTTAAACCGAACGAATACGGTGACGTGGTGCTCCCGTTCACGGTGCTGCGCCGCATGGAGCTCGTGCTGAAAGACACGAAGGCAGCCGTGGTTGCAGAGCACGAGAAGCTCAAAGGCACGAACCTGCCTGCGGCGCTGCTGTTGCCGCAGGTGTCGGGGCACAGCTTCTACAACACCTCGCCCTTTGACCTGAATCGCTTGGCAGCCGACCCTGAGGGGC
>JAAZFP010000159.1 GCA_012511645.1 Microbacteriaceae bacterium | reverse complement strand
GTTCCGAAGGAGCTGAAGGCAGAAACCGGTAAGTTCATGGGCCAGGCCCGTGGCCGTATCGAGGGCGCCTATAAGCAGCGCGAGGCGGAGCTTGCCGAGGCTGAGGCTGCGGCTCGCCTCGTTGCCGAGACGGTCGATGTTACCGAGGCGCCGGTGCGCCGCACCACGGGCACCCGTCATCCGCTTGCTCAGTTGCAAGACGAGATTGGCGACGTGTTCATTGGTATGGGTTGGGAGATCGCCGAGGGCCCCGAGCTTGAGCACGAGTGGTTCAACTTCGACGCGCTCGGCTTCGACCCCGATCACCCGGCGCGCGCGATGCAGGACACCTTTTTCGTTGCCCCACACGATCGCCACCTGCTGCTGCGCACTCACACGTCACCCGTGCAGGTGCACGCGCTGCTTGACCGCGAACTGCCGGTCTACGTGATCGCTCCGGGCCGTGTGTACCGCACCGATGAGCTCGATGCGACTCACACCCCGGTCTTTCACCAGATTGAGGGCATCGCGATTGATCGCGGGCTCACGATGGCTCACCTGCGTGGCACGCTCGAGCACTTTGCTCGCCAGATGTTCGGCGAGGAAGCGAAGATTCGCCTGCGCCCCAACTTCTTCCCGTTCACCGAGCCGAGCGCCGAGATGGATGTGTGGCAGCCGAACGCCAAGGGTGGCGCGCGGTGGGTCGAGTGGGGTGGTTGCGGCATGGTCGACCCGAACCTGCTGCTTGCCGCAGGCATTGACCCCGATGAGTATCAGGGGTTTGCGTTTGGCATGGGTGTTGAGCGCACCCTGCAGTTCCGCCACGACCTGAACGACATGCACGACATGGTCGAGGGTGATGTGAGATTTAACCGTCAGTTCGGAGGGCTCGTCTAATGCGTATTCCACTCAGTTGGTTGGGCGAGCACGTGGCGCTGCCCAAAGACGTCACCCCCGAACAGGTGCACGCTGATCTCGTGCGCGTTGGCTTTGAAGAAGAGTCGATTCGTCGGTTTGAATCAACCGGCCCCATCGTGGTCGGCGAGGTGCTTTCGCGTGAGCCAGAGCCGCAGTCAAACGGCAAGACCATCAACTGGTGTCAGGTGCGTGTTGCGCCCGAGGGTCAGCAGGCTGCCGACGGCGGCGAGGATGTGCGCGGCATCGTGTGTGGTGCGCACAACTTCGAGGCCGGTGACAAGGTCGTGGTGACGCTGCCCGGTGCTGTGCTGCCAGGCGACTTTCACATCACACCGCGCAAGACCTATGGGCATGTCAGCGATGGCATGATCGCTTCGGCGCGCGAGCTCGCGCTCGGCGATGATCACGACGGCATCATCGTGCTGTCGCGCCTGGGTTTCTCGGCCGAGCACGGCACCGACCCCGAGGTGGGCGCCGACGCGCTTGACCTGCTCGGCATGCGTGACACCGCGGTCGAGATTAATGTGACGCCCGATCGCGGCTACGCGTTTTCGGTGCGCGGGGTTGCTCGCGAGTATTCGCACGCAACGGGCGCGCAGTTCACCGACCCCGCGACCGCGATCGAGATTGGCGCGGGCGCAGGCTTCCCCGTGGTACTCGACGATCAGGCGCCCGTTCGTGGCAACGAGGGATGCACCGGCTTCATCGGGCGCGTCGTTCGCGGTGTTGATCCGTCACGACCCACCCCCGCATGGATGGTGTCGCGTCTCTTGCTCGCTGGCATTCGTTCGCTGTCGCTCGAGGTCGATATCTCGAACTACGTCATGCTCGAGTTCGGTCAGCCGCTGCACGCCTACGACCTCAACAAGCTCACCGGTGGCATCACCGTGCGCCGGGCACTGCCGGGGGAGACGCTCGTCACCCTCGATGGCCAAGATCGTGCGCTGCACGCCGAAGATCTGCTTATTACCGATGAGTCTGGCCCCATTGGCCTTGCCGGGGTCATGGGCGGCGAGTCGACGAAGACCGATGAGACCACCACCGATGTGCTGATCGAAGCGGCGAGCTTTGATCCCGTGTCGATTGCGCGCACCCTGCGTCGCCACAAGTTGCCGAGCGAGGCCTCGAAGCGCTACGAGCGCGGAGTGGACCCGCTCGTCGCGAGCGCCGCGGCGCAGCGCATGGTCGACCTGCTGGTCGAGCTCGGTGGCGGCACCGTCGACGAGCTCGGCACCAACATCGTGGCACCGTTCGAATCAGTACCGGTGACTCTCGAACTCAGCCGCGTGAACGGACTGCTCGGCACCGACATCACTGATGACGAGGCTCACAGCGCGATCGAGATGATTGGCTGCGGCGTCGAGGATGGCACCGCGGCAGGCGTGCTCGTCGTCACGCCGCCGAGCTGGCGCAGCGATCTCACCCGTCCCGCCGACCTCGTCGAAGAGGTCGCACGCATCGTTGGCTACGACCGGATCCCCTCAGTGCTGCCGGTCGCGCCTGCGGGTCGCGGACGCACGCGTGAGCAGCGCCTACGCCGCCGCGCAGCTGACACCGCGGCAGCATTCGGGCTGGACGAGGTGCAGATCTACCCGTTCCTCTCGAAGGCGCAGCTCGGCGCATTTGGGGTGCCCGTGAACGAAGCGGTGCGGCTTGCCAACCCGCTCGACGGTGAGGCGCCCTACCTGCGCCCCACCCTGCTGCCGGGTCTCGTGACCGCGGCACAGCGCAACGTGTCACGAGGGCTCACTGATCTTGCCCTGGTCGAGTTCGGGACTGTCTTTGTGGGGGCTCCGGGTGCCGAGTTTGGCACCGCTGAGGTACCGCCACTCGCAGCGAGACCGAGCGATGAGAAGCTTGCCGAGCTCAACAGTTCTCTGCCAGTGCAGCCATTGCGCGCTGCGGGTCTGCTGCTCGGCCACGCGATCGCGAAGCAACCTGGTGAGTCTGGACGAGAGTTTGACTGGGCCGATGCGATCGATGCGGCTCGCGCGATTGCGGGTGCCGTGTCGGCAGAGCTGTTCATTGAACAAGACTCGACCGTGCCAGGGTTCCACCCCGGTCGCACCGCGCTGCTCACCATCGAGGTTCCGACCGCTGACGGTACCGGTGTCGCTCGCAAGATTGTGGGAGTAGCGGGTGAACTCCTGCCCGAGCTCGTTGTTGATTCGCACCTGCCCGGTCGTGTGGCCGCCTTTGATCTCGCGCTCGGCACGCTGATCGAGCACGCGCCGCAGGCGCCAACTCCCACTCAGCTCTCCAGCTATCCGGCCGCGACGCAGGATCTCACGCTGCTCGTCGACGTGAGTGTGCCCGCTGAGGCGGTGCGCGCGGCGGTCGTTGCGGGTGCGGGCGATCTGTTGGAGCACGCGCGCATCGTGGACGACTACCGCGGCCAGGGGGTGCCCGAGGGACAGCGCGCGCTCACCTTCGCGCTGCGCTTCCGCGCGCCCGACCGCACGCTCAAGGCCGAAGAGGCCAGCGAGGCCAAGCTCGCGGGCGTTGCCGCGGCCGAAACTGCCTTTGGGGCGAAGCTGCGCGATTAGCGCGACACGTCACACCGACTGCCCCTGCGCCGACCACCTCACGAGGTCTGCGCTGTGGCAGCGTGCGTGAACTCGAGTCAGTGCTCGGTTTCGGTCTTTGTGCCGATCACGACACCGTTGCGCAGCTCGGCGAGCGTCGCGAGCACCGCGGTCGCCTCGGCGGGGTCAGCCACGCGCTCGGTCGCGGCGGTGTCGCCGAGACCCACCTTGATACCGAGGTCATCGACGCGTAGCGCCGCAAACACGTCTTCGTCGGTGACATCGTCGCCCAGAAACAGCACGGGAGCCGAGGGCCATTGCGCGCGTATGCGGCGCAGAGCCGATCCCTTGTCACTCGTGCGCAGCGAGCACTCTCTGACGCGTTTGCCGTTGCGCACGGCAAAACCGGCCTCTTCCATGACCCGGGTCGCGGCGTCGAGCAACTCATCTGAACGCTCTTCGTCGCGCACGCGCCTCGTGTGCACCGCCAAACCGTACGGCTTCATCTCGATGCGCACCCCCTGCTCGCGGTTGAACAGTCTCGTCACCCGTCGCTGCAGCGTGGTGAGGCGTTCGGTCTCGTCGGCACTCAACGGATCGGCCTGGTATTCGCCGCTGTCAGGTACCGCATGCCCCGCGTGCTGCGCCGCGTGCAGCAGTTCAATACCGTGTGAGCCTGACACGGTGAATCCCGAGACCGAGATGCCGGTGTCGCGAAGATTGTCGATCGACCGACCGGTCACAATCGTGACGTGCACGTCTGGGGCGGCGCTGAGCACATCGAGCGCTCGCTGCGCGCGCGGCATGATGCGCGCGTCCTCGGGGTGCGACACGATCGGGGCGAGGGTGCCGTCGAAGTCGCAGGCCACAATCAGTTCGTGAGACGTGGCGAGGCGCCTGAGCTGACCCACGAGATGACGGCTGAGAATCGTGGGGCCGCCGTCAGCGTGAGGGCCATCAGCCGACGTGAGGTGCATGCGCTGCGCCGCCGCTGCGGCTGCCGCGCGAAGCACGTTCTCAGCCCAGTGCTGCACGTCATTGCGCTCAACGGTGTCGCGCAGCGCCCGCATGCGCCGTCGCTGCTCTTGCTCAGGCATGTGAATGGCCCGCACGAACGCCGCCTTCATCCGCTCAATATCGTGCGGGTTTACGAGCAGCGCGCGCTGCAGTTCGTCTGCGGCGCCCGTGAACTCGCTGAGCACGAGCACGCCCTGCTCATCGGCGCGGCACGCCACATACTCTTTCGCGACGAGGTTCATGCCGTCGCGTAGCGCGGTGACCACGAGCACATCGGCCGCAAGGTAGAGCGCAGCCATCTCGTCCTTCGCATATCCCTGGTGCAGGTACACGACGGGGGTGCGCCCGATCGATCCGTGATCGCCGTTGATCCTGCCGACCGTTGATTCGACGTCGTCTCGCAGCTGCCGGTACGCAGAAACGCGCTCTCGGCTGGGGCTCGCCACCTGCACGAGCACGGTGTCGGCTGCCTCAATCTCGCCGTCGGCAAGCAGCTCGGCAAATGCCTTCAGGCGGTGGCGGATGCCCTTGGTGTAGTCGAGGCGGTCGACCCCAAGCATGATGTGGCGGGGATCACCGAGCTCCCGACGAATCTCTGTGGCCCGTGCCTGCACCTCGGGTCGAGCCGCAAGCTCGGTGAACCCAGCAACATCGATGGAGATCGGAAACTCCTGCGCCAGCACCGAGCGTGCATTTGCCGGCTCTTCGCTCTGCAGTAACAGCAGATTGCCGTGTGCCGGGGCTTCGCCGTAACGCTCGGCGGCCGTGCGAAAGCTCGCGGCATCTTGTTCCCGCTGAAACCCGATGACGTCGGCGCCAAGCAGACCCTTGGTGATCTCGCGGCGCCACGGCAGTTGGGCAAAGAGCATACGTGCTGGAAATGGAATATGCAGAAAGAACGCGATGGTGAGGTCGGGGCGCATCTCGCGTAGCATGCGGGGAACAAGCTGCAATTGGTAGTCGTGCACCCACACAATCGCGTCCTGGGGCGCAGCCTGTGCGGCGGCCTCAGCAAAACGCTGGTTGACCTGCCAATAGTGCTCCCACCATTCACGGTGGTACTCGGGCTGAGCGATGACGTCGTGATACAGCGGCCACAGGGTGCTGTTTGAGAACCCCTCGTAGTAGCCTTCGAATTCGTCCTCGGTCAGTTCGACCGGCACGAGTCGCATCGCGCCTTCGGTAAACGGCTCGGTGTGGGTGCCAATGTCGCCTGTCCAGCCGACCCAGGTGCAGCCGAGCTCGCGCACGATGGGCTCCATCGCAGTGACGAGGCCACCGGGCGAGGGCTGCCAACGAACGGTGCCGTCATCATCGATGACGCGGTCAACGGGAAGCCGGTTTGCCACGACGACAATCTCGCGGCCACCAATGATGTCTTGCCACTTCGGCATGTGATCAACTCCTGAGTGCGGCAGAGAAGCCTCCTACTGAGCGTATTGGTTTGATCTGTGAGGTGCCACACCTTGACGATGAAGGATATGTGGCGCAAGGGGGCTGACAGGCGGCATCGATCGTGCGACACTGCACTCATGACACCCTCAGCAAATCACGCAGGCTCCGTCGCGCAGCGCATTGTGCCGAATATTTGGTGCAACGGTAACGCCGAAGAGGTGGGCAATTTCTACACGGGTGTGTTCGAGAATGCGAGCGCCGAGATCGAAGCCAGGTACCCAGAGACTGGGTTGCTTGATTTTCAAGAGCCGCTCGCGGGACAGCCACTCACGATCGCGCTGACCATCTCTGGCTATCGGTTCACACTCGTGAACGCCGGTGATGAGTTCGCGCCGAATGCGGCGCTCTCATTCATGATCAATTTTGATCCGTTGCTGTTCGACGGTGATGAGGATCTCGCTCGTGCGAGTCTCAGGAGGCTTTGGCAGGGGCTTGCTGACGGGGGATCGGTGCTGATGCCCCTCGGCGAATATCCGTTCAGTGCGCTCTACGGCTGGGTTGAAGATCGGCACGGGGTGCACTGGCAGCTCATTCTCACCGACCCGGCAGGGGATCCGCGCCCGTTCATCCTGCCAGTGCTGCTCTTCGGTGGGCCAGTGCAGAACCACGCGGGCGAAGCCGTGGGGCACTACCTCGATGTATTCGCGGATCTGCCCGGCGGCGCGGAGATCGGCATGTACGCGCTCTACCCAGAACAGCACGGACCAGCCGAGCCGGGCGCGGTGCAGTTCAGCGATTTTTGCCTCGGGGACCAGTGGTTTGTGGCGATGGATTCGGCTGCCGCGCAAGACACGACCTTCAGCCCGGGAGTGTCGCTCGAGGTGCAGTGCGATGACCAAGCACAGATCGATCGAGTCTGGGATGCGCTTTCGGCGGTGCCCGAGGCGGAGCAGTGCGGGTGGCTCACCGACCGCTTTGGTGTGAGCTGGCAGGTGGTGCCTGCGAACATGGCCGAACTCATGGAGTGGCCGGGCGCATTCGAGCGCATGCTGTCGATGAAGAAGCTCATTATCGCCGACTTTTGAACGATGATGCTGTTCGGTGCCACGGGCGGCATACAGAACTGAGAGAATAGAAGGGTTCGCGCCAATCTGAAGGAGCCCTCAGTGAAGTACGTCTCGACCCGTGGCGGCATGCAGCCCGCCTCGTACAGCGAAGTGTTGCTCGAGGGGCTCGCGCCCGATGGCGGCCTCGCCGTTCCCGAGACGATGCCCGCCCTGAGCGGCCCGCAGATCGAGGCATGGCGGGGGCTCAGCTACCCAGAGCTCGCGGTCGAGGTGCTCAGCCTCTTTGCAACTGACTTCCCTCGCAGCGAGCTCGAGCACATGTGTCACGCGGCATACAGCAGCGAGAACTTCGTCTCGGCCGACATCGTGCCACTCACCCCGCTCGATGACGCCATCACGCTTGTCGGGCTGAGCGAGGGGCCAACGCTCGCCTTCAAAGACATGGCAATGCAGTATTTGGGCCAGTCGCTTGAATACGCGCTACGCCAGCGGGGCGATGTGCTGAACATTGTCGGTGCCACCTCGGGCGACACCGGATCGGCTGCTGAGTATGCGCTGCGCGGGAAGACGGGCATCGCCGTGTTCATGCTCTCGCCACAGGGTCGCATGAGCGACTTTCAGCGAGCTCAGATGTATTCGCTCACCGATGACAACATTCACAACATCGCCGTCGACGGCGTGTTCGACGACTGCCAGAATCTGCTCAAAGAGCTCTCGGCAGATCTCGACTTTAAGCGCGCGAACCACCTCGGCACCGTGAACTCGATCAACCTGGGCCGCATCAGCGCACAGATTGTCTACTACTTCTGGGCGTGGCTGCGCTCATCAGACGACCTGAGCGAGACCGAGCGCGCCGCGCACCGAGTGTCATTCACCGTGCCGTCGGGCAACTTCGGCAACATTCTCTCGGGCCACTACGCCCGCACGATGGGTCTGCCGATCGACCGCCTCGTGCTCGCGGCCAATGAGAACAACGTGCTCGATGACTTCTTCCGCACCGGTATCTACCGCCCCCGCGGCGCCGCAGACACCTACGCCACCTCGAGCCCCTCGATGGACATCTCAAAGGCGTCAAACCTCGAGCGCTTCATCTTCGACCTGTTGGGCCGCGACGGCGACCGCCTCGCTGAAGCCTGGCGCGTGCTCGATGAAACAGGCGAGCTCAACCTGTCGGGTGAACTGCTACGATTTGGCGCCGAGTTTGGTCTTGCGAGCGGCACGAGCACCCACGCAGACCGGGTGGCCACGATTGCGGCGGTGCACGAGCAGAGCGGCATCACGATCGACCCGCACACCGCTGATGGGGTAAAGGTGGCGCGCGAGCACGCCGAACCCGGTGTGCCGATGCTCGTGCTCGAAACGGCAAAGCCCGAGAAGTTTCCCGAGATCGTCATCGAAGCGATTGGTGCGGCCGCGCCATTACCCGAGCACCTTGCTGGCCTGCTTGACCTGCCGCAGCATGTCACTGAGATGGCGAATGACGCGGGGGAGCTGCGCAGCTTCATCGAAGCTCGGGCTGTCACCGCTTGATCGCTGCGGGCATGGCCACGGTGCTTTGCTCGCACGGTCAGTGGAGCTGACGCTACGCTCGAATGAGGAGGTCGATCATGGGACTGTTCCGCAAACGACGGCGTGGTGTGTCGGCACAGCCGGTATTGCCTGCCCTCGAGGACATGCCATCGACTTCGCAGGGCAACACCGACGACGAAACGGTCGTGAGGCCCTCCGTCGGGGCGCTGTGGAGAGATGGCTTCGGGTCAATTGCGACGCGCTCCCTGCAAATTATCATCGTGCTGGTGCTCGTTGCCGCAGCAATTTGGGGGCTTCGCGAACTCAGCACCGTGTTCATACCGATCGTGCTGGCACTGATTTTTGCGAGCACGTTTTGGCCGGTCACCAAGTGGTTGCGGGCGCGTGGCGTGCCCGCAGCCCTTGCCGCAACGCTCGAACTGCTGAGCATTTTGCTCATCCTCACCGGTGTCGGGTGGCTCGTCAGCTGGGCCGTGCGCGAGCAATGGGATGAGCTCAGCTCCAAGGCGACCGACGGATTCAACGAGCTGGTCAATTGGGCGCAAACCCTGCCATTTTCGATTGATGCGAGTCAACTGAATGAGTGGCGAGACCAACTGCTTGACTGGGTGACCTCAGCGAACTTTGGGGCAGGAGCGCTTGCGGGCGTGGGAGTTGTCGCGAACTTCGTGACGGGTCTGGTGCTCATGGTCGTCGTGCTGTTCTTCTTCTTGAAAGACGGCCCAAAGATTTGGCAGTTCCTGCTTCGCCCGTTCGAGGGTGGTGCGCGTGCCCGCGCCGAGCGCATCGGCGACAAGACGGTCAGTATCCTGGGGTCGTATGTGCGTGGCACCGCGAGCGTCGCCTTCGTCGACGCCGTCGGTATTGGCATTGGTTTGGCGATTCTTCAGGTGCCGCTTGCGCTCCCACTTGCCGTGGTCGTGTTTCTGCTCTCGTTCATTCCACTCGTCGGCGCCACCGTTGCAGGTGCCCTCGGTGCACTGGTGGCGCTCGTCGCCAATGGTCCGCTGAGCGCAGTGCTCGTGGTCGGCGTGGTCGTGCTGGTCAACCAGCTCGAGGGCAACTTCTTGCAGCCCGTGCTCATGGGTCGGGCGTTGAAGCTGCACGCGCTCGTGATCTTGCTCGCGTTGACCATCGGTGCGGTGCTTGCCGGCATTCTCGGTGCGGTGCTTGCGGTTCCAATCGCAGCGGTCATGTGGGGCATCATTCAGGTGTGGAACGGGCCCAACTCACCAGCCCGTTGGGCAAGACCCGCGCCGGAAGAGCAGTAAGACGAGCCAAGGCAAGATGGTTGATCTGCACCCCACACAGCCGGCGATGCCGGAGGGGCACCCGTGGCTCGGGCTGTCTCGCTGGTCACTGACCTGGCGGGTATGGCTCACCGGTGCGGCGGTGACGGCGCTCGTGGTATTACTGTTCACCGCGATGAGTCTCTCCCAAAGAACATCGGTGAGCCTGATCGAAGTACCACTGGGGTGGGGTTCGGTGTTGCTCGTTCCAGCGCTCGTCTTTGCCGTGATCACCGCGCTGCTTGGCAGGTGGCTGCGGCGGTTCAACTCGTTCACTCAGTCTCTGATTTTTGGCGCGCTTTGTGCGGTGTCGGCCTGGCTGCTGGTGCTCATTGTTGATCTGGTGACGGCGCTCGTGCGTGAGTGCCCGCCGAACACATATTGCAGCCAGCCCGGAGAGGCGACCATCTGGATTACCTACCTGTATCTGGGGCCGATGTTTTTGATCGCGGTGGTGTCGTATGGCCTCGCTATCTGGTCATCGCGAGGAGGAGTGAGGCAGCGCGTGATCGGAGTGTGCGCTGGTGTGATCTTGGCGGTCTTCATCGCGCTGAGCATCGCTGCCGCGACCGGTAACTTCTCGACGGCGCCACCGCCTGGGACCGGTGCGGTGGGCCACGATGGTGAACGGTTGCCTGCAGGCATGTGCCCCGACTACGACGCCACGGGCAACCCGGTGACGGTGCCCTGCATGCCTGAGTAACGCATCGATTTCTCGCTCGCCCGCGACAGTGCGCGGATCTGGGTGCTGATCCTGTAGCGTTTCTGTACATGTGTGCCCACGCGACCCCGAAGGAAAGGAGGCGGCGTGCATCTGAAAAGCCTGACACTCAAGGGCTTTAAAAGCTTTGCTCAGCCGACTACCTTTCAGTTCGAACCCGGGGTGACCGCGATTGTCGGGCCCAACGGCTCTGGCAAATCGAACGTTGTCGATGCGCTCGCCTGGGTGATGGGGGAGCAGGGCGCAAAAACCCTTCGCGGCGGCAAGATGGAAGACGTCATCTTCGCGGGCACCAGCACCCGGGGGCCGCTCGGCCGCGCCGAAGTGAAGCTGACGATCGACAACAGCGACGGTGCGTTGCCGATCGAATACAGC
>JAAZFP010000158.1 GCA_012511645.1 Microbacteriaceae bacterium | reverse complement strand
GGTAGGTGCTGAGGTGAGTGGGGTGCTCGGTCGTCGCCTCAAACACCACGGTCACCCCGTCACGGCGCAGCTCGCCGATGAGCGCTGCACCCCCTGCGCTCGGGGGCTCACTCGAAGTCACATCAGCGCCGTCAACGCCTGCTCCCTCACCTGCCACTTCAAGTGGCACCATCACATGGCGCAGTTCAGCACCGTCAGCGAGCACCTCGCTGCGCAGCGCAGCCTCGTCTACACCGTTCGCAAGAAGCAGTGCGCTCAGGTGTGCGTGCTCATCGCCGTTCTGCCCGGCAGACGCCGAAGACTCGGCGACCAGCACGACGTCAAGCTGTAGATCGGGTGAGCGCACCACCACCGACCCGTCGGGCTCCGGGCCAACCGACCATCCCGCCGCCGGAGTCACCTGCGCGGTGAGGCCGATGGCAAACGCTTCCGATCCGTCACTCACCCGAGTGTTCGAGGCAGCCAGCAGCTGGGGCACCAAGACGAGCGCAAGCACCGCCAACACCAGCAGGGTGCCGAGCGCGGCGAGTGAAAGTGTGACCCAGCGTTTCATCGCGACGACACCCGCCCCGGTGGCACCGAGCCGTCAAAGAGCTGCGTCACGGTGACGAGCTCAAAGCCGCGATCACGCAACCCCTCAACCACTCGCCCTGCCACCGCAACCGAGTCTGGGTGACTATCGTGAAACAGAATGATGCCACCGGTCTTCACGACGCCGACCGAACGCTCGACGAGCGCGTCTTGGCCGGGGCGACGCCAGTCATTCGTGTCGACGCTCCACAAAATAGCCGGCATGCCGACCGCATCGATGATCTGGTTGTTGATCGCGCCGTAGGGCGGCCTGAACGTCGTGACCGGCTGCCCCGACACATCCCCCAGCACGGCGGCCGCGTCGCGAACCTGCGCGACCGCTGCGTCGAGCGGCAGCGTGGTGAGATCGGGGTGGGTCATGGTGTGGCTACCAATTTCATGGCCCTCGGCTGCGGCACGCGCGATCACCTGCGTGTTGCCGGCGCGACTGCCGAGCATGTAGAACGTCACGCGCGCCTGCCGCTGCTGCAGCGTGTCAAGCAGCGTCCCAGTGAACTCGCCCGGCCCGTCGTCGTAGGTGAGCGCGACGCACGGCAGCAGGGAGCAGTCGAGCGGCACCGTGTGGACGGGTGAGATCGTGCCGGTGAAGGGCTCCCCCGCGGCGTGCTGCAGCTCACGGTAGTCATCGTTCGACCAGGTCAGCGCGCGGGCCGGCTCAACGATCACCGTGATCGGCTCTTGCGTCGATGCAATGCCGAGCCCCTGCAGTTCCGGCGCACGAAGGCCCGCCGGCAGGGTGACGGCCAGCTCACCGGTGTCGCCGGTGTGCGCGGTTTCGAGCGCCCACAGCGCCAAGTGTCGTTGTTCATCGTCGGGTTCGCTGACGGGTGCGGTACTCAGCCCTCCGGCCTCGCGGCGCAGCAGTTCGACCACGCTTCGCCACAGTTCGACAGGGGCCTCATCGGTCCACTCATCGACGATCTCAACGATCTCACCGGTGGCAACATTGGCGTAGAGCATGCGGGCCTCATCGGCTTGGATCGTCGTCACTGGCGCGCTTGAAGTCCCCGCGGCAACGTCACTGTCACCGTCTGCTGCAGGGGTCTCGGCGGTCACCCCGGTGACCGTGCGCATGCGCACCTCGATCAGCGTGCCAAACTCGCCGGTCACCTCGCAGGTCACCGCCGTGCCAGAACCGCCCGGCACGCCCGTCTCGGTTCGGGTGAGCACCTGCGCCGCTGGCCACGAGAGCGACCCCGGCACGCATCCTCGCGAGGCGAGCCCCGCCCCGATGGGGTGCACCTGCGGCTGATACCCCGCGCCGCTCGCAGCCTCGGCCGTTCGAATGCCAGCCCAGAGCTGCTCGTTCACCCAGTCGTTGAACCCGGGCACACCCGGCACATAGACGAACCGTGCCGCAAACGAAATCGCCGTGTTGCGCAACCGCCCCTGGTACAGCTCATCGTCGTTACTGCCTGTTCGCACAGGCCCCGCTGGCGCCTCGGCCACAATGGCGGCGTCACCGGTCACGCTCACCTGACCCGCAGGATCAGCGAGCGCGGCGTCACCGATTGACGCCAGCGTAATCCCGGGCACCGCAGCAAACTGCGCTGGCTTCCAGCCTCGCACCGGCTCGGGAGCACAGGCGACCAACGAAAGCATGAGGGCGCACACGACAGCCGCTGCGAGCGTTGCGCGCCTCGCGAGCACGCCTTGTGCCATATCGCTCACCTCTCACGGGCGCCGCGCTACGGCGCCACCCTTTGAGGCTACCCGCTATTTCTCGCGTGAGAAGAGAAGCTCAAATCTCGGTTCGATCACGGGACGAAACACTCGAGTCACCCACGACATCGACAGCACCGCAGTGATCACGATGCCCACGGCGATCAGCATCGCGACACCCCACGCGCCAAACTGCCCAAACCAATCGACCGTCCCCGAGGCCCGCATCCACGCGATGATGGGCCCGTGCAGCAGGTACACATACAGCGTGCGGGTACCCCACACCGTCATTTTCCCTGAGCGACGCGGCACCAGGATCAGCAGCGCAACCGTCATTGCGAAGGCGACCACGATCAGCGCGAACCGCACGCCCGAGCCGCCCAGCGCGATGGCCCACCATTCGGTCGGCGACCAGCCCAGCAGCGGGGCGCGGTCGAACAGCCAGGCATAGTCGTCGCGCCACACCAGCCAGGTGTCGATGCGCCAAGCCCCGCGCAGTTGCGTGAGTATGGCGACGGCGAGCGCAATGATGACGAGCACTGCCGCGGCAACAAAGCGGGTCACCCGGTCGGGTCGTTGAAACCAGGCGCCTGAAAACCAGCCGCGGTGCATCGCGAGCCACCCGGCGACGAAGAAGGGCAGAAAGCAGAGGGTGCGCGACGCCGAAAACTGCGTGCCAATCGCCGGGGTCAGCCCGGCAAGCAGTGCGAGCACCACTGAGAAGATCAGGGGATGGCGCAGCCTCACGATGTAGGGCAGCAGGATGCGCATCGTCGCGAGGGTGACCAAGAACCACAGGGTCCACGCGGGCACGACGAGCCAGGTCTCGGGTAGGCCCCTGCCGCTCGAAAAGAAGTGAATCAGCGCCCAGATCACCTCCCACAACACCCAGGTGCCGAGCAGTTGCACGGTCGAGCGCGCAGCTTTGGGGGTGAGATCAGCCTTCGAGAACACCCCCGCAAGCGCGATGAACGCCGGCATGTGAAAGAGGTAGATGAAGGTGTAGAGGCCAAACCCAACGTCGGTCTGGGTGCGCACGGTCGATACCGCGTGCGCGACCACCACGAGCACAATCAGCACGAGGCGTGCGTTGTCCCACACGGCGATGCGCGCTTTGGGAGCGGCGGTAGGCAAAGTCTGATTCACGACAGTCAGCCTAAAGCCTTCGAGGGCTCAGCCGAGCACGCGAGTCAGGCTGAGACGGAGTCGCGGGCGCGCTGCATATCGATGAACACCTCGGTGTTAAACCGGTATGCGAGGCGCACCTCGTCGATCATGCGCTGACGCTCCTCGTCGCTCAACTGCTCGCCAAGCTCATCAAGCACGGCCCGGTAGGTCGTCTTGAAGTCGGCGATTGAGCCGAGTTCGGTGAAGTCATAGAACGCGATGCCGGCCCGGTCAAAGCCGTGCTGCTTCTTCACGCGCTTCGCAATCATCTGCCCACCCGACAGGTCGCCGAGGTAGCGGGTGTAGTGGTGCGCGATGATGCCCGGCAGCCAGCCCTCGGCTGCGACCTCGCGAATGCGATCCGCGTAGCTCACCGTGGCCGGCACCGACGCGAGCTGCTCACGCCAGTCAGCACCGAGCAAGTGCTCGAGGTCTGTGACGATGGCCTGCTGACGAATAAGTGTCTCGGGGTGCAGGGCTGCGAAGCGTGGGTTTGCCGCGAGCTGCTCCGCTGCCGCCTCAAGGGCCTCGTACATGAAGTAGTGCTGCACGACCAACGCCGTGTAGTCGTCGAGGGTGCCACGCATGCGCATGATGTCTTCCATAATGGTCGACCCCTCGCTGTCCGAGTGGTCGCCCCAGGTCGCGGTGCGAATGGCATACGAGAATGAGCCGTCGTCTTCGGGGGCCTGGTGCGGGTGACCGCCCTGCTCACCGTGCGCCGCCTGCTCACCATGTGCACCGTGATGCTCGGCGCCAGCCGGTGCGTGCTCCTCACGAGCCGGCACACCGAGACGCTCGCACGCGGCCTTGTAGAGGGCGACGACCTCGCGGCGAATCTCGGGCCGCTCGCTGATCTCGCCGCCCGGCCACTCGACGCGCACCTCGCGCTGACCACTCGCATCGGTGATCTGCCACACGCCGCCCAGGCCGTCGACACCCACCATCGTGCTCTCGGTCGCGTCGGGGGCACCGAACGCGCGCACGATCAACAGGTTGTCTTCGGGATGGTCACCGTTCATATGGCCGGTCACTGCATCAACCACGGTCTGTTCAAACTCAATCACCCCACCATGTTAGTAAGGTTTACCTCACAATGCATCATTCATCAGATGAAGTCAAGGTCGCGAGGAGCGCAAATCAGGCCAGACACACCGCATCTCACAGCCCACCGGGGTAGACTCTCAACGATATTTTGTGCCTATACAGATCGGGGATCGAGTGACCGTCACCCGCACACGACGCGCAGGCGTTGCCGGACTCTCACTGCTCGCAGCCCTCAGCATGGGGCTCACCGCCTGCACCGATGGTGGGTTCGTTGGCGGGTCTGAAGACGTCAACACGATCGATGCGGGCACCGCCGCCAGCATCGACGAGACCATCGCGACCGCGCTGCAGCTCAGCCAGTCGACCGAAGCCGTCGTCGGCATCTGGACGAGCTCTGGAGAGTATGTACGGGGCTATGGTGAGGGCGTCTCGGCAACCACCTCGATTCGCGCCGCGCAGGCATCGCAGCCCGTCATGTGCGCGCTTTTGCTCGACCTGGCCGCAGACGGCACCCTCGCGCTTGACCGCGCGGTGAGCGAAGACCTGCCCAGACAGGTGGGGCTCGAAGGCATCACCTATGGCGACCTCTGCAACGCGACCTCGGGCCTTGCCGAGTTCAAAGTTGCCTCACTCGTCGATATCTTCGTGAACAACCCCACCCGTCAGTGGTCAGACCGCGAGCTGCTCGCCCATGCGCTTGCGCGCTCGCCGCTCAGCGAGCCGGGTCTCGAACAGCATGTGTCAGACACGGGGTCGCTGTTGCTGGCACGCGCTCTGCGTCAGGCTACCGGCACCTCCGTGAACGAGCTGCTCAACTCTCGGGTGTTCCGCGCTGCTGAAATGAACCGCAGCACCTACCCCGCTGATGTGCTCGCCGCGACCGAGCTTCCAGATTCCATGACCGCACTCACTTACCGCTACGCGAATCGCGCGCCCATCTGCATGGTGCCCGGCGAAGAAGAGGGCCAAGAAGCCCCGGCCGAACCGCGTGTGGTTGAGGCGGTCGCGCCGTCGATGCTCAGCGGAGCGGGCGCAACCGTCACCACCGTCACTGACCTGAAGCGCTTCTATGAGCGCTACCTCGCCGGGGGCTACGGCGAGGAGGGCGGCGCCGGGCTCATTACCGAGCTCTGGACTGCGCCTGCACCCGAACCGGTTGAGGGCGAAGAAGCACCCGCCGAGGGCGAAGGCGAAGGTGAGCCCGCTGAGCAGCCGACGAGCGGATGGACCTTCGGACTCGAGAAGCACGACAGTCTCTACGGTATGAGCGGCGCCATGACCGGCACCATCACGGCCGCCTACCATGACCCCGCGAGTGGCTTCACCGTCGTCGTGGCGCTCAATAACTCGAGCGCAGGTGCCAGCTTCGTGCAGACCCTCGCGTTCCAGCTCGCAGCGCTCTCCGGCGCAAACGTGCCGTGGTCGGCTGAGGATCAGGCCGCTGCGCTCAGCGAGAAGGCGATCTGCCAGCCACCAGCAGAGCCCGCCAGCGAGTAGTCTCACGCCTCTGCTACTGTAGAACGGCTGGGCAGACAGCTCGCCCTTCGGGGCCGTCGTCTAATGGTAAGACATCAGCTTCCCAAGCTGAGAACGCGGGTTCGATTCCCGTCGGCCCCTCCACTTCGTTCCGGAGCCTCCGGACCTGCAACCGAAACGGTCGCAGCACATACGCCGCGCAAAGCGATGCTTTGCACGAAGCGGCTTGGTGCGTATCCCCTCCACTGAGCTATCCGGAATTTCCGGAGAGTTGCGCTCCTATCAGTTCATCCGCGGTCGTCGCCCGCTGCGTTTCATTCATAAAACCTTGTGCTCAACACATTGACCAGCGTATTACGCCGTATTACAATCAGGATGTGAGCGATACGCGAGCAGACTGGACGTACCGTGGCGAATACATTCGCAATCGCCACGACGTGACACCGAGCCAAGCTAATGAGGCTCTTGCCGATCCGTCACGTCTCGTGCATCGCCCCGATTACAACAGCAAAACAGGACGCACCAACCGCATCATCGGCTACTCACACACAGCAGGAGCAATTCTCGCGGTAATCGTGCTCGAGAAAGACAACAAGCTCCTAGGAGTAAACGCGTGGTTCGCCAACGCGAAGGACCGGCGCAACTATCGAGAGAGGAACACTCATGAACAAGAATGACCAGGACCTCGACGCTCTCATCGCGGCCGAAGCCGAACACTCCGAGCGAGTCTACGAGGCCGAACAGCAAGGGCTGGAACTGCCCATGCGCACTGACACCGTCGTGACGCGCGGGCATGCGCGCACACGAGTGCTTCAGGTGCGCCTCAACGATGACGAACTCACGATGCTCGAAGCGCGCGCAGAGAGGGCAGGCATTCCAGTGTCGACGTTAGCTCGCTCGATATTGCTCGGGCAGGCAGGAGACATCACGGCAGCAGTGGAGGAGGCGCTCCGCCATACCCTGC
>JAAZFP010000157.1 GCA_012511645.1 Microbacteriaceae bacterium | reverse complement strand
CGACGACCCTGTGCGGGTCTATGAGCGCTTTGCCACGCTCGATGGTGTGAGCAATGGGCGCGCTGAGATCATTTTGGGCCGTGGATCATTCACCGAGTCCTTCCCCCTCTTCGGGTACGAGCTGTCCGATTACGACGAGCTGTTCAGCGAGAAGCTCGACCTGTTCACGAAACTTCGCAGCGAGGGTCCCGTGACCTGGTCGGGTCGCCATCGCTCGGCGCTCACAAATCAAGAGGTGTTCCCCAAGACCGAGCACCCGAAGGGCTTGCCCGCCTGGATCGGCGTGGGCGGCAGCCCACAGTCAGTGGTGCGCAGCGTGCAGATGGGCATCCCGATGATGCTCGCGATCATCGGCGGTGACCCTGCGCGGTTCCTCCCGTTTGTTGAGCTCTACCGCAGGGCGCAGGCCGAGCTAGAGGTTGCAGCGCCGATGCCGCTCGGCATGCATTCCCCCGGCCACGTGGCCGAGACTGATCAGCAGGCCCGCGATGAGCTGTGGGAGCACTTCCGCGCAAATCGCATCCGCATCGGTCGCGAGCGTGGCTGGCCTGATCCGAATCGTGCCGAGTTTGAGAATGAGGTCGATCACGGATCGCTCTATGTGGGCTCCCCTGAGACCGTTGCACAGAAGATGGCGCATGCAATTCGCACGCTTGGCGTTGATCGCTTTGATCTGAAGTACGCCAACGGCACGATGCCGCACGAGCTCCTCATGACGAGTATCGAACTGTATGGCACGAAGGTCATTCCGCGGGTACGTGAACTTCTCGCTGAGTAGCACGGTCAAAGCGCTCCACAGACAGAGCCACCACCCACCCCACCCCTACCGCTCGGCGGTCACTCGTGTGTGCCACGCTTTGAGGATCTCAACGAGGAGCATGCCGATGAGCACGCTGGTGAGCACCAGCCAGGCAAGGGGTTCGGGGAGGAAGGTGACTTGGAAGAATTCGCGGAGGAACGGCACGGCCCATACGATGGCGAGGCCAAGGTACATGGAGAGTACGACGGCGATGCGGAGCCAGTGGAATGGCCGCGCGAGTACGGCGAGCACCCACAGTGCGATGCCGGCGAGGGTCAGGGTTGAGGCGGACTGCATGAGGATCGTGTCGTAGCCGCCTGGTTGGAGTTGCTGTGCGCCGATGTGGAGCGTGATGAGGGCGACGGCGACGATGAGTCCTGATGGCACGGAGAATAAGAGGGACCGTCTGAGGAACCCTTCGCGGTAGCGTGCCGTGTTGGGCATGAGTGCGAGGAAGAAGGCGGGTACGCCGATGGTGAGTCCGTCGGTGATGGAGAGTTGCCGCGGCAGGAACGGGAAGCTCCATGCGAGCACTGCGAAGACGAGGCCGACGGCGAAGGCGTAGGTCGTTTTGGTGAGGAACAGTTTTGACACGCGTTCGATGTTGGCGATGACGCGGCGCCCTTCGGCGACGACGCCGGGTAGCCGTGAGAAGCGCCCGTCGAGCAGCACGAGTCGTGCGACGGCTTTGGTGGATGCTGCGGCGGAGTCCATGGCGATGCCGAGGTCGGCTTCTTTGATGGCGAGCACGTCGTTGACGCCGTCGCCGGTCATCGCGACGACGTGGCCGCGTGATTGGAGGGCGCGCACCATGCCGAGTTTTTGGTCGGGGGTGACGCGCCCGTAGACGAGGTGTTCGTCCATGACGGCGGCGAGTTCGTCGGGGTCGCTGGGCAGGGTGCGGGCGTCGTAGCCGGTGGTGACGTTGAGGCCGACTTCGCGGGCGACGGCGGCGACGGTGCGGGGGTCATCGCCGGAGATGATCCGAATGTTGACGCCTTGTTCGGCGAAGTAGGCCATGGCGGGCGCGGCATCGTCTCTGACCTGTTCCCGGAAGGTGACGAGGGCGACGGGCTGGAGTCGGTCGGGCAGTGTGGGCTCTTCTGGATCGATGCCGTCCGTGCTGGGGGTGTGCGCGAGGAGCAGGGTGCGCAGGCCGTCTTCGGCTCGGTCGCCAGCCTGTTCGAGGGTGTCCCCTGCCGCGTCGTGCGTGCAGCCGTGCATCACGAATTCGGGTGCGCCAAAGACCCACAGGCCTGCGGCGGCACCAGGATCGGCTACGCCAGAGTCGCCAGCACCAGGATCAGCAGCACCGGGATCATTCCCCACCTCAATGGCGCTCCATTTGCGTGCGGAGTCGAAGGGGATCTGCCCGGTTACGCGCAGGTCTCCCGGGTGGAAGGGTTCGGCGAGGCAGCGTGCGGTGCCGTTGGCGTCGGGGTCGGCGCCGATGTACCCGAGCACCTGCTCGATGCCGGGGAGGTCTCTGATGACGTGCAGCTGGTCGAAGCGCATTTCCCCGCTGGTGAGGGTGCCGGTTTTGTCGAGGCAGAGGGTGTCGACGCGGGCGAGCCCTTCGACGGCGGGGAGTTCTTGGATCAGCACTTGTTCGCGGGCGAGCGCTACGCCGCCGACGGCGAAGGCGATGCTGGTGACGAGCACGAGGCCGAGTGGCACCATGGCGATGACGACGGCGACCGCTCCGACGACGGCTTCTTTCCATTCGCCGGTCTGCAGCGCGTCTTCCCAGCCACCGTAGGCGCGCAGTTGCCCCCAGGCGACGATGAGGATCATGGGTCCGAGTGCCCAGGTGATCCAGCGCAGGAGTCGGTCGATGCTTTGTCTGAGTTCGGATCGGACGAGTTGGAAGCGTTTTGCTTCTGCGGTGATTTTGGCTGCGTAGGCGTCTGCGCCGACTCGGATCACTTCGGCGAAGGCGTGTCCGCGGGTGATGGTGGATCCTGAGAGCACTTCGTTGCCGGGTTCTTTGCGGATCGCGTCTGATTCTCCGGTGAGGAGGGATTCGTCGACGTCGAGCCAGTGTTCCCACGTTGCTTCTTCGCCGCCGACGTTCGCGTCGGCCACCAGGATCGCGTCTGCCGTGACTTGGTCGCCGACGCGGAGGGACAGCAGGTCGCCGAGCACCACTTCGTGGGGTTTCACCTCGTGGAGTTGCCCTTCTCGGACTACGGTGGCGGTGGGGGCGTTGAGCACGGCGAGCCGGTCGAGGGTGCGTTTGGCGTTGGTCTCTTGCCACACTCCGATGAGGGTGTTGAACAGGGCGGGGAGGCCGAAGAGCGCGGCTTGCCAGCGCCCGAGGAGGAGGAGAACGCCGAAGCCGGCGAAGACGATGCCGTTGAAGAGCGTAAAGACGTTTGCGACGAGGATCTGCCACAGTGAGCGACTGAGCCCGTCTTGGGGCGTGTTTCCGAGGCCTGCGTGAAAGCGCCGGGCGGCTTCTGCGGCGCTGAGCCCGTTCGGCGGGGTGGTGTCGAGCTCGAGCGGAGGGGCTTTGGTACGCGTCGACATAGGCAACAGCTTAAAGCGATCAACGAATTCGTGCACCTGTCAAACTTTGCGAGCGAAGCACTGACGGGCGCCACGGTCCACAGCCACACGCACCAGCCACGGTCCACGAGCCACGGCCCCCAGGCTCCCACCCTTCGCGCTACCTTTGCTTCGGAGACGGGTGACTGGTCTCATGTGGATTTGTATCTGACGAAAACTCAGGACTATCGGGCACTGTTTTTCGCGGGTTCGATTTGGGATGAGCAGGCGCTTGAGTGGATGACGGAGCGT
>JAAZFP010000156.1 GCA_012511645.1 Microbacteriaceae bacterium | reverse complement strand
GCTAGATGGAGTTGCAATTCTCGTCAAGTCGAGCCGCACCGTCACGGCGAGTCGTGATCGTTTTGTGACCCAAATTCGGCGCAGGATCGCGGGCCGGGCGCCCACGATTCACCAGCCAGATGCGCCCGGGTACCATAGAAATAACGCACGCACCCCTGGGCTGGGCAGAACTCAGGGGTGCGTGCGTTGATTTATGTGTGACCACCAGGATCGGGATGCAGCGATCCCAGCGTCCGGGCGAACGTCGGTTACACGGCGCGCAGGACGACTGCGCTGCCCTGCCCGCCGCCACCGCAGATGCCGACCGCGCCGAGTGAGCCGCTGCCCGCCTCAGCGAGTTGGCGGGCGAGCGTGCCGACAATGCGGGCGCCCGAAGCGCCAATCGGGTGACCGAGAGCGATCGCGCCGCCCTTCGGGTTCACCACTGCGGCGTCAAGCCCCAGCTCAGCGCGGGACTGCAGGCCCACCGCGGCGAAGGCCTCGTTGATCTCCACCACCGCAAGGTCCGCGGCGGTCGCACCACCTGGCACCTTCGCGAGCGCCGCAGCGATTGCGCGTGACGGCTGCGAGTGCAGCTGGGTGTCGGGGCCGGCTACAAACGCCGTCGCCTCAATGCGAGCGATGGGGGTCAGCCTGAGCCGTTCGGCCGCGGCCTCGCTGACGATCACGAGCGCTGCTGCGCCATCGGTGATCTGAGAGGCGTTGCCAGCCGTGATCGTGCCGTCCTTCGCAAATGCGGGCCGCAGCGCAGCAAGGGTCTCTGCGGTCGTGTCGCCACGCACCCCGTCATCTGCCGATACCACGGTGTCACCACGGCGAGACGTGACGGTAAAGGGCTCAATCTCGGCAGCCAAGAAGTCTGCTGCGGCAGCCGCACGCTGGTGCGAGGTCGCCGAGAACTCGTCCTGCGCCTCACGCGTCAGCCCGAGCGGAGTGTTGCCATCTTCCGTGAGCTTGCCCATGGCAACCTGATCGAACGCGTCGGTGAGGCCGTCGTGATCCACCGTGTCAATCAGCGTTGCGGCACCGTACTTCGTGCCGGCGCGCATAGGGATGACGTGTGGCGCAAGCGACATCGACTCTTGACCGACCGCAACGACGACGTCTGCCTCGCCCGCGTTGATCAGCCGGGCCGCCTGCGCGACTGCCTCGGTGCCCGACAGGCACACGGCGTTGATGGTCTGCGCGGGAACATGCATGGGGATGCCGGCGCCAACCGCGGTCTGGCGAGCGGGATTCTGCCCCGCGCCACCCTGCAGCACCTGGCCTGCGACGACCTGGTCGACCTGGTCGGGCGCGACCCCGGCCCGAGCAAGCGCGGCTTTCACCGCGTGCGCGCCAAGTACGGTCGCGGGTTGCGCAGCCAGCTGGCCGGTGAATTTCGTGAACGGGGTGCGGGCGTAGCCTGCGATCAGGGCGGTCATGCGCGGGTCTCCTCGAGGTCAACGGTGAACTCGGCTCCAGTAGCCGATCGAATTTCTTCAAGATCGTGGCCAGGCGCGATGCGCTTCAGCACGAGCGAGCCATCCACGATGTCGAACACGGCGCGGTCACTGATGATGCGATTGACCACTCCGGCGCCGGTCAACGGCAGCGAGCACTCAGCCACAATCTTGGGTGAGCCATCCTTTGCGACATGATCGGTCAGCACAATCACCCGGGGGGTGCCAGCGACGAGATCCATCGCGCCGCCCATGCCCTTCACGAGCTTGCCCGGAATCGTCCAGTTCGCGAGGTCACCGTTGCCAGCGACCTCCATGGCTCCCAGGATCGCGGTCTGCACATGACCGCCGCGGATCATGCCGAACGAGGTTGCCGAGTCAAAAATTGACGCGCCCTCTGCGAGGGTCACCGTCTGCTTGCCCGCGTTAATCAGGTCGGCGTCTTCTTCTCCCTCGTAAGGGAAGGGGCCCATACCGAGGATGCCGTTCTCGCTCTGCAGCTTCACCGTGATGCCCTCGGGCAGGTTATTCGCCACCATCGTGGGAATGCCGATGCCGAGGTTCACATACTGGCCATCTTCCAGCTCGGCGGCTGCAATCGCGGCCATTTCGTCTCGTGTCCACATGGTTACGCCACCTCTCGCGTCGCTGCGCTTGCCACGCCTTCGGGCTTTGGCCTCGTCGTCGTCTGCTCGATCTCTTTGCTCTGGTCTTCGCACTCGACCACGCGCTGCACAAACACGCCCGGGGTGTCGATGCGCTCGGGGTCGAGGTAGGTGTCGCTCAGGGTCTCGACCTCGGCGAGGGTAACCTTGCCACACATCGCGGCGAGCGGGTTGAAGTTGCGCGCGGTGAGCCGGTAGCGCAGGTTGCCCTCGCGGTCACCGATGTTGGCACGCACCAGGGCCAAGTCAGCCACAATGCCACGCTCGAGCACATACCGGCGGCCATCAAACTCGGCCTCGGGCTTGCCCTCGGCAATCGGCGTGCCGACTCCGGTGGCAGTGTAAAACGCGGGAACCCCCACGCCACCCGCGCGCATGCGCTCAGCGAGCGTGCCCTGCGGCACGAACTCCACCTCGAGCGCGCCGCTCAGATATTGCTCGGCAAACAGCTTATTCTCACCCACATACGAGGCGAGCACCTTCGACACCTGCTGATTCTCGAGCAGCAGGCCAAGGCCCTTGCCATCGACGCCCATGTTGTTCGACACGATCGTGAGGTTTTTCGCGCCGCTGTCGCGCAGTGCGCGAATCAGGTTGGTCGGGTTGCCACTCAGGCCAAACCCGCCTACGGCAATGGTCATGCCGTCTCGAACGGTCCCAGCGACCGCCTCAGCGGCGCTTGAGAATACTTTTGATGACACTGTGCCTCCATCGTCCATGATGTGACCGGTTTATATTTGTGTTTCGAGCGTATGCCTGACCAATGAAATCAATCAAACGAAACAGGGATGATCACACATTTTGCTCGCATCATGGCCGCAGCGTGAGATATCGTTCACATTATGAACAGGCATCTTTTGCCCGAGGATCCGCTGACGCCAGTGCCCGTCGCAACTGGCTCACCAGTGGCGGGGGC
>JAAZFP010000155.1 GCA_012511645.1 Microbacteriaceae bacterium | reverse complement strand
TGGGAACGAAACCCGCGGTGTCGAGCCCTCAGGGCCGCTTCGCCGAGGGTGCAGAGATCCTGACCGGCCGCCAAATGACTGA
Source organism: Microbacteriaceae bacterium (assembly GCA_012511645.1). Taxonomy (GTDB): domain Bacteria; phylum Actinomycetota; class Actinomycetes; order Actinomycetales; family Microbacteriaceae; genus Leucobacter. Next base: position 12,959 of record JAAZFP010000155.1, on the reverse strand, counting down.
CGCACGCGCGGTCGGTAAACAGATGTTACTCGAGTTTGAAGAGCGTGACTGGTTGCGCGTGCATCTCGGCATTTATGGCGCGTGGGATTTCTCAGGTGAAGTGAAGGTCGATCCGTCGATACAGATTCATAGCGCCGACCCATCGCACTCGAAGCTGGGTCAGACGGGGGAGTACACCCGTCCGATTGACCGTGAGGGTGAGGATTCGGTCGCGTCCATTGGGGCGCCGAGGCGCACTCGGGTGCGAATGGCTGAGCACGACACCGAGCGCGACGCCGGCAGCGAGTTTCCGCCCGAACCCGTCGGCCAGGTGCGCGTGCGGCTGCTTAACGAGACGGTGTGCGCGGACCTGCGCGGCCCGACCGCCTGCGAGGTGCTCACCCCAGGGGGTGTCAACGCTGTGTTGCAGCGCCTCGGCCCAGATCCCGCGAATGCCAACACCGATGCCGAACGCGATCGTTTTCTCACGCGTGCCGGTGCAAAACGCTCACCGATTGGGCTCGTGCTCATGGATCAGTCGGTGCTCGCTGGTGTCGGCAACGTCTACCGCGCTGAGTTGCTGTTTCGCGCGGGGATCAGCCCTCACCGACCCTCGAATGAACTCAGCAGCGCCGCGCTCAGTGACCTGTGGGATGACTGGGCGAAGTTGCTCGACACTGGCATCACCGTCGGTCAGATGATCACGATTGATGGGCTTGAAGGCGAAGACTACGCACGCGCGCTGCGTGAGCGTGATGAGCGGCACTGGGTCTACAAGCTCGAAGGCACCCCGTGCAAGCGCTGCGGCACGAACATTGCGCTTGAGATGATGGCGAACCGCAAGCTGTATTGGTGCCCCGGCTGCCAGCAGTAGTCGATCGTCGTCAGCGCTGACGAGCCGGGGACTGCTCGGGTGTGCTCTCTCGCTCGGGCAACCCGCGGCGTGGCCCTGCAGCGGCCAGTCAAGGGGCTGCTGTGTGTGTTTTTCGCTCTACGCTGACTGTTCACGAAACACTCCGCAACATTTACTAGCATATTCAAGTAATTACCTGCTATCGTGATGTTAGTTGAAACTTCAACAAAACTTTTACTCAGTATCCAATACCACTCTTACGGAGGCACCATGTCCATCACTGCAGATCAGATCCCCGGTTACCGCGTCGGCACCTGGGTGATCGACCCCACGCACACCGAGGTTGGTTTTTCGGTGCGTCACCTTGCAATCAGCAAGGTCAAGGGCAAGTTTGAGCGCTTCGAAGGCACCTTCACCACTACCGAGAACCCGCTCGACTCGAGCGTTGAGGCAACCGTGGAGGTCGCGTCAATCAACACCAACCAGGCTGACCGCGACGGCCACCTGCGCACCGGCGACTTCTTCGCCGCAGAAGAGTTCCCAACCTTCACCTTCAAGAGCACCGGCGTGCGCGTTGAGGGTGGCGACTACAAGGTCGACGGCGAGCTCACCCTGCGCGGCGTGACCAAGCCTGTGACCTTCAACTTCGATTTCGGCGGCTTCGGCACCGACGGCTACGGCAACTACAAGGTCGGTTTCACCGCTACCACCGTCGTGAAGCGCGAAGACTACGGCATCCAGTGGAACGCTCCGCTCGAGACCGGCGGCCTGCTGCTCGGTAGCGACGTGACCATCACGCTCGACGTGCAGGCAGCACTGCAGCAGTAAGTATGGCTCGCGCCGGGCAGGGCGCAATGAGATGCGGGGGCGGTCGCTTGCGGCCGTCCCCGTTCTGCTGTCTTAGAGCAGGCCGAGCGCCTTCAACTCTTGCCTCAGGGTCGCACCGTCCGGCCCGTACACCCACGGCACCCCGCTCGAGGTGTGGCGAAGCCGCGCCTTTGAGCGGCCGCCAGCGAGCACTGCTTGGCCGACCGAGAGCTGGCGAATCGCGACTGCCGCAACATTATGTGGGTGCGCGATCGCGAACTGCTCATAGAGATCTTCGTCATGTTGTCCGTCATCGCCGACGAGTACCCATTTGACCTCAGGGAACTCTTGCGCAAGTCGAAAGAGCTCGCGCAGCTTGTGTTCTTTGCCGCTGCGAAACCACCGATCGGTGGTGGGGCCCCAGTCGGTGAGTAGCAGTGACCCCATGGGGTAGAGGTTGCGCTCGAGAAAGCGGCTGAGTGCGGGGGCCACGTTCCACGCGCCGGTCGAGAGGTAGATCACCGGAGAGCCTGGATGCTTCGCGAGCAAATGATCGTAGAGCACCGGCATGCCGGGCGTTGAGGTGCGCGCGTGCTCATCGAGTACGAAACTGTTCCACGCGGCAACCATGGGCTTCGGCAGCGCAGTGTTGAGGATCGTGTCATCGACGTCGCTGAGCAGACCGAACCGGGCGGCCGGGTCAACGACATACACGGGCGCCTGAGCAAGCCCGTGGGCGGCATCGCCGCTTTGCAGGCTGATCGTGTGCCATCCGGGCGTGAGTTTCACGGGCACGACATGGTCGATCACGCCACCGCGATCAGAGATGACCTCGGTCACCGCGACGCCGTCGATCGCGACCTTGACCGGGTGATAGGGCACATGCACGCTCGTGAAACTGCGCCACCCGCGCACGCGAGATACCTGGGTGACAACGGGGGTCATGCCGGTCTCGGTGCTCACTGGGCCGGCTTCGCCATGGTCGGGTCGGGGCAGGTAGAGCACGCGGCCGAGCACCCGCACCCACTCGGTTGAGCCATACCCAATATAGGGAATCACCGCTGGGGTTTTGCCGCGCTTGAGTGCCCCTTTTTGGCGTAGGCGGTGAAACCAATCGTCGAGCCGGGCTGCAAAGCGCGGTCGGCTATCGGGATGACTGACGTGCGGCACCCGACCAGTCTAGGGGGATTTCCGCGTTGAGGCGTGGGCTGCTGTGGATCTGCGCATGTAGCGGATTGCTTGACATCGAGAAACAATTTACTTCACATCAAAACAGGTTCGCAGGAAACGCTCAGCTTCGGTAGAATTTACACGACCGGCCAAAACCGGTAGATCCGCGGGGTATTACCAGCCTCGAGCGGAGCTCACTAAGGGAGTGCGTCTCTGTGGGCGCGCTCGGCACCTGGAGATCCTGTGAACGAAGCTCTTGACGCGCTCACCCTAGCCAGATGGCAGTTCGGGCTGACGACGCTCTATCACTTTATTTTTGTTCCGCTCACCATCGGTTTGAGCCTGCTCGTTGCGATTCTGCAAACGGTCTGGGTGCGCACCGGCAAGGTGAAATACCTGCGGCTCACCAAGCTCTATGGCAAGATCTTTCTCATCAACTTCGCCATGGGCGTCGTCACCGGCATCGTGCAGGAGTTCCAGTTCGGCATGAACTGGTCAAACTACTCGCGCTTCGTCGGTGACATTTTTGGTGCGCCGCTCGCGATGGAGGGCCTCATCGCCTTCTTTTTCGAAGCCACCTTCATCGGCCTGTGGATCTTCGGCTGGGACAAACTACCCAAGAAGATTCACGCGATGACCATTTGGTTCGTGTGGATCGGCAGCGTGGCCTCGGCCTACTTCATCCTCGCTGCGAACGCCTTCATGCAGAACCCTGATGGCTTTGTGCTGAATGAGGAGACGCAACGCGCTGAGCTCACCGACATCATGGCCGTGTTGACCAACCCGGTAGCCGTGTGGCAGTTCCCGCACACCCTGTTCGCCGCGCTGATGTTCGCAGGCACCGTGATGGTTGCGGTTGCTGCGTGGCACTTGAAGCGCAACCAGTACGTCGACGAGATGCGGGTGAGCCTCAAGTTTGGCCTCTGGACGAACATTCTCGGTTTCTTGGGTGTTGGCCTCACCGGTCACTCGCTCGGCATGGTGATGACCGAGGCTCAGCCCATGAAGATGGCGGCAGCCGAGGCGCTCTATGAGTCAGCCGCAGGCGCCGACGCGTCGTTCTCGATCTTCAGCTGGGGCACCCCCGACGGGTTACACGAGATCTTCTCGATTCGCATTCCCTACCTGTTGTCCTTCCTTTCACACGGCAACTTTACCGGCGAGGTTGAGGGTATCAACAACCTGCAAGCCGCCTACACCGAGATGTACTGCGGCGCTGATTCGACCCTGCTGACGTGCCCAAGTGACGGCGTGTTCTCACCCATTATTTGGGTGACCTACTGGTCGTTCCGCTGGATGATTGGCCTCGGCGCGCTCGCCACGCTCGTCTCCGTGGTGGGCCTGTGGCTCACCCGGGACAAGGCGATGGCCTCGGGCCGCCGTGTGCCTACATGGGCCTGGAACGTCGCCATCTGGACCGCTCCGCTGCCGATGCTCGCATCGCTCGTGGGCTGGATCTTCACCGAGATGGGTCGACAGCCGTGGATCGTGTTCGGGGTGATGACCACCGAATCGGCGGTGTCACCGGGCGTACCCGGATGGGCGGTGCTCGTCTCGATGATCGTCTTCACCGTCGTCTACGGCGCCCTCGCCGTCGTTGAGTTCAAACTCATCACCAAGGCCGCGAAAGAGGGCCCGCCAGAAATCGAATCCGTCGAAGGCAGCGACTCCGACGACGTCGACCACACCCAGTTCGCGACGGTCTACTAGGAGCTCACGATTATGGATCTCACTACCATTTGGTTTCTCATCGTCGGTGTGTTGCTCATCGGCTACTTCGTGCTCGACGGCTTCGACTTCGGTGTCGGTATGGCGCTGCCGATCCTCGGCAAAGACAATGTCGACCGCCGCGTCATTATCAACACCATTGGCCCCGTCTGGGACCTGAACGAAACCTGGCTTATCGTTGCCGGCGCGTGTCTGTTCGCGGCGTTCCCCGAGTGGTACGCCACGATGTTCTCGGGTTTCTACCTGGCCCTGCTGCTGATTCTCGTGGCCCTGATCTTGCGCGGCGTCTCATTTGAGTATCGCCACCAGGGCAAAGGGCAGCAGTGGACTCGTTGGTTCGACCAGTTCATCTTCTGGGGATCGCTGTTGCCACCCCTGCTGTGGGGCACCGCATTCGCGAACCTCATTCAGGGGCTGCCGATCGAACCGCTCGAAACCGGCGGCTGGATCTTCACCGGCACGCTGCTCACCCTGCTGAATCCATATGGCCTCCTGGGTGGCATCACACTGACGCTCCTGTGCTTCACGCACGGGCTCGTGTTCATCGCGCTGAAGACCACCGGCGACATGCGTGAGCGGGCTCGCGCGCTGGCGACGAAGGTCGGCGTGATCACGGTTGTGGTCGCCGCGGCATTCCTCATCTGGACCGTTGCGCAGCACGCGGGCGACAGCAACATCGCGCTCATCGTGCTCTTTGCAGCTCTCGCGGCACTCGCCCTCGTCGCGGGCATCGTGCTCAACCTGCGAGGCCGTGAAGGGTGGGCGTTCACCGCGAACACCCTCACCATCGCGTTCGCGCTGCTCGCGATCTTCATGGCGCTGTTCCCGAACCTGATGATCTCGAACATCGATCCGGCCTATTCGATGAGCATCGAGGGTGGCGCAAGCTCACAAAAGACCCTCGAACTCATGACCTGGGTCGCCGTGTTCACGCTGCCGCTGGTGCTTGCCTACCAGGCATGGACCTACTGGATCTTCCGCAAACGCATCTCGCGCGACAACATCCCCGCGGATGATCCTGAGCATGAAAGCGCACAGGTGACCACGGCCTAAGATAGATCTGATGAAGCCCCTCGATCCGAGACTGTTGCGGTATGCCCGTGGCGCCCGCACGGTTCTCACGATCGGGGGGCTTCTTGGTGTGCTGCGCACCCTCGCCGTCATCGCCTGGTGCTGGTGCCTCGCGAACGCCATCACGACGCTCGTGCTGCCCGTGCTCGGTGGCATGGGGGGTGCGGCTGGCCGCGTGTCAGAGGGCGCCTACTCCGCATCATCGCTGCCCTGGCTGAACGGGGGCGCGGCCCTTGCGGTGATCGTGCGCTCACTCACATCGTGGGGCATGGATGTCGTTGCCGCGCGCGGGGCAGTACAGGTGAAGGCGCAGTTGCGCTCGGCTGCGCTCGACGCGCTTGACACAAGATCGCCGCTGGCAACAGGGATCGCGAGTGACGTGAGCGGGGCGACCACGCTCGGCCGCGGGCTCGACGCGCTTGACGGCTACTTCTCTGCCTACCTGCCGCAGCTCATTCTCACCGCCTGTGCGACGCCACTGCTCGTGCTCGCGGTGCTGCTCGCCGACCCGGTCAGCGGGATCACCGTGATCATCGTCTTCCCGGTGATCCCGTTGTTCATGGTGCTCATTGGGCTCGCGACGCAGAGTGTGCAGCAGAAGCAGTGGCAGCAGCTGCAACACCTCTCACGATCGTTTCTCGACGTCGTAGAGGGCCTGACCACGCTCAAAATTTTTGGCCGCGAGCGGCGACAGGTGCAGCGCATCACCCGAGAGACCGGTGAATACCGCAGCCGCACCATGCATGTGCTCCGCGTTACCTTCCTGTCGGGCTTCGTGCTCGACCTCGCGGGCACCTTCTCGATTGCGCTTGTCGCGGTCACCATTGGCACACGGCTCGTCTCTGGTGAGTTTCCGCTTGGACTCGGGCTCTTCGTGCTGTTGCTCTTGCCCGAAGCATTCATGCCAATTCGCGCGGTGGGCGCCGCCTTCCACTCGTCGACCGAGGGGCTCGAAGCCGCGAACGAGGTCTTCGACATTATTGACGGCGGTCACGCGAACGCGCAGCGCGACACCGACGACGAGCGTCCTGAGCACGATGGCGTGGTCGAGCGAGCTTCCGAGGGCAATGGTGCCTCCCGACGGGGCGCAATCTCAGGCTCCCACGAGGCGCGCGCTGTCACCTTCGATGCGGTTGAGCTGAGCTATGACGACACCACCCGCATCGGGCCGATCAGCTTCGACGTGCAACCCGGTGAGGTGGTAGCTCTCGTGGGTCCATCCGGAGTTGGGAAGTCGACTCTGGTCGCAGCGTTGCTCGGGTTCCTCTCGCCAACTGGCGGCACCGTGACTCGGCCCTCGGGGCTCGCATGGGTGGGGCAGCATCCCGGGCTTCTGCAGGGAACGATCTCCGAGAACATCGCCCTCGGAGACGACTCGCCAGACGCAGTCGTGATCCGCCGTGCACTCGATGCGGTGGGACTCGACGAGTTTCAGCCCGATGCAAAGCTCGGCCCGCTCGGGGCCGGAGTCTCGGGTGGGCAGGCACAGCGTATCGCCATCGCACGCGCGCTCTACCGAGCGTGGCAACACGATGCGCAGGTGCTCGTGCTCGACGAACCCAGCTCTGCGCTCGATGCTGACAATGAGCGGCGCATCGCCGAGGTGCTGCGCGACGAGGCCGCGGGTGGGCGTGCCGTGCTGCTCGTGAGTCACCGTGAGGCGCTGCTCGCCTCAGCCGACCGCATCGTGCGGGTGGGGGTGCCGGCATGAGCGCCGTGACTGATCAAGTGACGCCGGTGTCCGCGAACACGCAGCCGCAGGTGACCCGGGACGAAACGTTGCGGGTGCTTCGCCGCGCTGTGCCGAAGGGCAAGATGCGGCGCTTGGGCATCTTCTTTGGCGTGCTCGCCGACATCAGCGTCGTGGGGCTGCTCGGCCTCAGCATGTGGCTGATCGTGCGGGCGGGGGAGCAACCCCCGATTCTGCACCTGACCTTTGCGATTGTCGGCGTGCGCGCTTTCGCGATCGGTCGTGCTGCGTTCCGCTATGCGGAGCGCCTCTCCAGCCACGACGCGGCGTTCGCGCAACTCGCGACGCTCCGGGCTGAAACATTCGAGGCCTTGATCCCACGCGTGCCGGGCGGCATCCCATCAGCACGCCGTGGTGACGTGCTCTCAGCATTCGTCGATGACGTGGATCAGCTGCAAGACGAACCGCTGCGGGTGCGACAGCCTCTCATCGTGAGCCTCACCGTGGTGGTGCTGAGCACTCTTTTGCTCGCACTCATCTCGCCGACGGCCGCACTGATTCTCGTGGTCGCGCTCGTGATTGCCGGGTCGGTATCAATCTGGGTGTCTCAGCGGCTTGCCGCGCGCAGCGATCGTGAGATGACGGTGGCCCGCGCCGCGCTCTCAGATGCGCTGCTTGAACGGTTCTCGGCCGCAAGCGTGCTCACCGCCTATGGTGCACTTGACCGCCAGCGTGACCGTATCGCTGCGGCGGAAGAACGGCTCGCATCGGCGCAGCTCACGCGTACCAGAGCGGCCGGGCTGACCGGTGCGATCCTGAGCCTTGCCGCCGGGCTTGCCTCCGTGCTCACCCTGGTGACACTCATGCCTGGGCTTGACCTGGCCGACCCAGCGATCAGTGCGCCGCTGTTTGCGACCGCAGTAATCGTGCCTGCCGCCGTGTTTGAGATCTTCGCCCAGGTGCCCCCGGCGGTATCTGCCCGGCGCACCGTGATGGCCAGCGCCGAACGCGTCGCGGCGCTCACCGAGACGCCGCTGCCCGCAGAGTTGCCTGCGCCCGCGCCGGTAGTCACCGGTGAGAGTGTCGGCTCTCATGTGTCTCTCAGCGGCGACGCCGGTGCTGCTCCCGGTAGCCCCGCTGGCGAGAAGAGCGCACTGCATCCAAGGTCGGCAGCCTCCCCGCAGGCAGCGCCGCTCGTGCCGCTCGATGGTGCCCCGCTGATTTCTGTGCGCAACTTATCGGCCCGGCATCCTGGGCAAACCAGCGATGCATTTTCGGGAATCAGTTTCGACCTGCGAGCCGGCGAGGTGCTCGTCGTCACGGGTGAGAGCGGGCGTGGCAAATCGACCCTCGCCCTCGTGCTTGCGCGACTGCTCAACTACCGCGGTTCCTACCTGGTGGGCGGCCATGAAGCGACCACCATCGCACCCGAACAGGTGCGCCAGATGGTGGGTCTCATCGAGCAGCAACCGCACCTCTTCGACGCCGACATTCGCCAGAACCTCAAGTTTGCGCGAGACACCGCCACCGACGCCGAACTCGAGGCAGTGCTTGCCCGCGTGGGGCTCGCTGACTGGGTCGCCGAACGAGGCGGCCTCGACGTTGAAGTTGGTGAGCGAGGTGACCTTGTCTCAGGTGGACAGGCGCAGCGCATTGGGCTGGCGCGAGCGATCCTCGCCGACTTTCCGGTGGTGATCCTCGACGAACCGACCGCGAGTGTTGACCGCGAGCGCGCCGATCAGCTGCTGCGCGATCTGCTTGGCGCGGTTCCCGAAGATCGCGCGGTGATCCTCATCACCCACACCCAGTTGCCCGAGGGCATCGAGGCGGCGACGCTCGCTCTGTAGTGTGCGCGCCACAGGTGTGCGGGTGCCACTCGCGTGAACACCTCCGCTCAGGAGGGTGTTGCCCCTGGTGAATGAGAGGTATCGGACGCGGATGCATCCGCAATTCGGGGTCGGCCCCTCGGCCGCAGCGGCGCAGCCCGCACCTCTCGACCCGCATCAGCTAACGCGCGGCGCAGAATCACCTCGATCTGAGCGTTTACCGACCTGAGGTCATCTGCGGCCCACTTCGCGACTGCTGCGTGCACCGCAGGATCGAGCCGCAGCAACAGTTGTTTTCTGTTGCTGCGGCTCTCACCGGAGGCCCGAACGGGATCGTCCGAACGATTCATTGCCATGTCAGCTGTACAGTGAGCCCGCGTTTATCACCGGAGTGGCTCGTTGTTCACTGGTCAGCACCAGCAAGAGATTCGACACCATTTGCGCGCGGCGTTCGTCATCGAGCACAACGACGCCCTCCTTCTCGAGACGCTGCAGCGCTTGGTCAACCATGGTGACCGCGCCTTCGACGATCTTCTCGCGCGCGGCGATGATTGCAGAAGCCTGCTGACGCTGCAGCATGGCCTGAGCGATTTCGGGCGCATAGGCGAGGGACGAGATGCGAACCTCAAGCACTTCGAGTCCAGCGAGCGCAACGCGTGCCGCCACCTCGTCAGCGAGCTCTGCGGACACCAGATCGGTGCTGCCGCGAAGCGACTGCTCGCCCGGCTTCGGCTCATCGTAGGGGTGTGTGGTGGCGACGTGGCGCAGCGCTGCCTCAGCCTGCGTTTCGATGAACTCCTGGTAAGCCTCCACTGCGAAGACTGCCTTCGCGGTGTCGGCGACCTGCCACACAACGATTGCAGCGATATTGACGGGATTGCCGTCTGAATCGTTGACTTTCAACTCGTTGGTCTCAAAGTTGTGGACTCGCACCGAGATCTTCTTGCCGGTGGTAAATGGGGCAACGAGACTGATACCATCGCGGCGAATCGTGCCGACATATCGGCCAAAGAACTGGCGCACCGAGGTCTGGCCAGGGGCAACGATCGTAAGCATGCTCCACATGAGGGCGCACGTGAGCGAAAGCAGAACGCCAACCACGAGCATGAGCACGCCGAGTGCAGCGGGTTCGCCCGCGTCGAGCATCACACCTGCGCGGATACACAAGACGATGCCCGCGAGAAAGCCAATGATGCTCAACACAAAGATGGCGAGTGCGATGCCGGAACTGCGGTGCCAAGCTTCAGTTTCGTGAATCGCGACTCGGATACCGTCGTGGCCGACGGGTTCGGCGCTGACAGGTTCAGTCCCGGCGGGAGATGCTGCGGTGGAATCGGGCATGGCGCTCCTTTGGTGGGTGATATTAATCTGATATCACTTTAATGGTACAAAGCATCAGATCACAACCATTTCTTCGTGGTTTAGCATTGCTGCATGGCACATTTCCCTCACACCGACGTGACCCGAGAAACTTGTTTGCGCGCCGACCAGGCTGATCCGCTGCGCAAATACCGCGACCAGTTCGCGCTGCCCGACGACGTCATTTACCTTGACGGAAATTCACTTGGCGCAAGGCCCAAAGCTGCCGCCGCACGAGCCGCCGACGTGGTGGAGCGGGAGTGGGGCACGGACCTCATCGCAAGCTGGAACACGAACCAGTGGTTTAATCTGCCGGTGCGCATCGGTACGAAGGTCGGCCAGCTCATCGGCGGAAGCGGTGGCCAGTGCGTCGTCACCGACACCACCTCGGTCAACGTGTTTAAGGCCCTCGCGGCAGCCTTGCGACTGCAGGAGTCTGACCGCCCCGGTCGCCGAGTCATTCTGTCAGAGCGCGAGAATTTTCCCACCGACCTCTACATGATCGAGGGGCTCATCTCGTTTCTCGGCGACGTGGATGGCCGATCCTATGAGCTGCGCCTCATCGACGACGTCCGTGAACTGCGTGAGACACTTCTGGCCTCGGGCGATGAGGTCGCGGCAGTGCTGCTCACCCACGTGAACTACCGCTCGGGCGCCATGTGGGCAATGAATGAGGTGACTGCGGCCGTGCACGAGGCGGGTGCGCTGATGATCTGGGACCTGTGCCACTCCGCCGGCGCCGTGCCTGTTGATCTCGACGCGGCCGGTGCCGACTTTGCGGTCGGGTGCACATACAAGTACTTGAACGGTGGACCAGGGTCGCCCGCGTTCATTTGGGCAGCCGCCCGCCACCTGCCACGCATAGAGCAGCCGCTTTCTGGATGGTGGGGGCACGCGAAGCCCTTCGAGATGAGCGTGAGCTTTGATCCTGCAGAGGGCGCGAAGCGACTGCTCGTCGGCACTCAGCCGATCATCTCGCTCGCAACCGCTGAGATTGGGATTGATCTCGCGCTGAGCGTGGATCAGGCTGCGCATCGTGAGAAGTCCCTTGGCCTCACCACGCTCTTCATTGACCTGGTTGAGTCGAGGCTTGCGAGCCACCCACTCACCCTGGTCACCCCGCGCGACGAGGCAAGCCGGGGGAGCCACGTCAGCTTTCGGCATCCGGAAGGCTACGCGGTCATGAAGGCGCTCATTGCTGACGGTGTGATCGGTGACTACCGCGAGCCTGAGATCTTGCGCTTCGGCTTCGCGCCGCTCTACAACTCATTTACTGATGTGTGGGATGCGGTCGAGGCACTGCGCCTCGTGCTTGATGAAGAGCGCTGGAGGGCTCCAGGCTTTCAGCATCGCGACGCAGTGACCTAGGACGAACCCACGCGAATCGGGCGCCTCGGTAGGCCGCGATCGCTGTATTTGGTCTCACCAGTCCTGGAGTTGAGCCTCACGAAGCGGTTCCCACTGGTCATCGAGCTGCGCCTGAAAGCGCAGCAACCGTGGGAGATTCGGCTCACGAAGCGGGTGACTATCGAGCGACGCTGCGACCCGGATGCCATGCAGCGCGTTGACTGCCCACACTTCGCAGTTCTGCAACTGTTCGATGGCGAGCGACTCCGAATGCAACGCTTCGCCGGCGAATGACAGTGGTCCCCGTGCGAGCAGCGCCTCGGTGACCGAGGGGACCCGCTCAGTGCACGCGGAGACGCCTCCTCGAGCAGGGCCGTGAGAGTCGTCATGCCACCACACCAGACTGGTCGTTGCGCCTTCGCTCACCATGCCACGCCCATCGGTCAGAACAGACTCACCACCGACGCTGCGATTCTCTGTGGCAAGTCGCGCGATATTTGGCCCCTTGCGTTGTGGGTGTTGCAGGGCAAGGGTGCCGACGCTGACCAGCTGCACGGTTTTGCCCAGTGCTGGCAGTGGTCGCAGTTGCAGTGAGAGTCGCAGCGCTCCAGTATCGGTGAGCCACAGTTCGAACCGCGGCCATCCCTCCCCGTAGTCCGCGACGCTCGAAATCGCCTCGTTCAGAAACGCGGCGGTGTCCTCACGGGTGAGCACACCGCCTGGCTGTTCGGAAGCTGCTGCCTGAGCGCTCGAGAGAAACCGTGCGAGGTGCAGGCCAGCACCGCGCACTTCAGCTTCGCCAGTCGCTGGATTCATACGCACGCGAAACGAGTCAGCGACCAAGAGTTCTTGCATGTGTCCATGCTCGCATAGGGTGGTCGAGTGATCATACGTGAGGTGGCCTGGCCCTGTGATGCAGCTGCAGTTGCTCGCTCGCTTGCGCGCTCATCTGCCTGGTTTTGGCTCGACGGCGCGGCCCCCTCACAACGAGCAAGTAACAGCTATCTCGGCGAGGCACGAACGGTGCACTCGGCGGTGGTGGGAAACGAGCGGGCGTTTCTGCAGCAGCTCCGTGACCTGAACGATGCTGATTTGGTGCCCGTGTTCTCTTACGAGTACGGGGTGGCGC
>JAAZFP010000154.1 GCA_012511645.1 Microbacteriaceae bacterium | reverse complement strand
GGGTGTCAGTGGCGTGCAGCGCCGCGTGTTCGTGCGGGGCGTCGCCATACAGCACCCGGTCATAGATCTCATCGGCCATCAGCACCAACCCGTGCCGTTCGGCGAGCGCTGCAAACCCGCGCACCAGCTCGGGCGAGTAGACCGCACCGGTGGGGTTATTGGGATTGAGCAGCACGATGCCCTTCGTGCGATCCGTGACGAGTGATTCGATGGCGTCGAGGTCGGGCATCCACCCGTTTGACTCGTCGCAGGGATAGTGTCGGGCGCTGCCACCTGAGAGAGTGACCTGCGCTGTCCACAGTGGGTAGTCGGGGGCTGGCACGAGGATCTCGTCGCCGGGGCTCACGAGCGCCTGCAGCACGATCGAGATGAGTTCACTCACCCCGTTGCCGATGAGCACGTCGTCCGCGGTGACATCCCGCACGCCGAGGTCGCTGTAGTGCTGCGCAACAGCCTCTCGCGCTTCGGGGATGCCGCGCGAGTCGCTGTAGCCCTGCGCGCTCGGCAGTGCGCGGCGCACCGCGTCGACAATCTCAGGCGGCGCGTCAAAGCCAAACGGGGCCGGGTTGCCGATGTTGAGTCGCAGGATCTCGTGACCCTCGCGCTCGAGGCGCTCGGCCTCTTGCAGAATCGGGCCGCGCACGTCGTAGCGCACGCCAGCAAGCTTGCTGGACTGAGTGATGGGGCGCACGCGAAAAATCTTACTCTCAGCTGTGCTGCTGCGAGTACAACGCGGCGTAGGCGCCCTCGAGTTCGAGAAGTGCATCGTGGGTGCCCTGTTCAATGATGCGGCCCGCATCAAGCACATAGATGCGGTCGGCGTCGACGATGGTCGAGAGCCGGTGAGCGATGGCAACCGTGGTGCGGCCGCTGCGGGCGTCATCGAGGGCCCGCTGCACGACCCGTTCGTTGAGGGTGTCGAGCGCGCTTGTCGCCTCGTCGAGCACGAGCACGCGCGGGTTCTTCAAGAGCACCCGCGCGATCGCGATGCGCTGCTTTTCACCGCCCGAGAGCCGGTAGCCGCGCTCACCGACGACGGTGTCGTAGCCGTGCTCGAACGTGGCAATGGTGTCGTGGATGTTGGCCAGCCGCGCCGCCTGCTCAAGCTCTTCATCACTCGCGTCGGGTTTGGCGTAGCGCAGGTTTTCAGCAATCGTCGCGTGAAACAGGTAGGGCTCCTGGGTGACGACACCAATGCGCTCCATCAGGGACTCGTGTTTCAGGTCTCTCACGTCGTCGCCGCCGTAGCGTACGGCCCCTGACGAAACCTCATACAGTCTCGGAAGCAGCATGCCGATCGTGGTTTTGCCCGAGCCCGACGCACCGACAAACGCAATGAACTCGCCTGGCTCGACCGTGAATGACACATCATCAATCGTGGGGCGGGTGTCGTCTGGCACATCGGGGTAGCGAAAACGCACGCGGTCGAACTCGATGCGACCCGCAACGGCCGGGTCGCTCGACGGCTCTTTCGCGTCTGGTGCGTCAACGATCTCTGGCTCGAGATCGATGTATTCGAAAATGCGCGAAAACAGCGCCCGAGACGTCTGCAGATCAAGGGTGACCCGCATGAGTGCCATCATCGGGAACAGCAGACGAGCCTGCACGGTCGTGAACGCGACAATCGTGCCTGCGGTGATGCCGGGGTCAAAGCCCTGCCCCTGCGCCGAGGCGATGAGCCAGCCCGACACCAAGTAGATGATCGCCGGCACCGCCGACATGAACACCTGCACGACGCCGAAGAAGAGCTGCCCGCTCATCGCCTGCCGCACCTGGAGTTCGATCTGGTTGAGGTTCTGATCAGCGTAGCGCTCGCTTTCGGCACGCTGCCGCGAATAGGTTTTGACGAGCAGCACCCCCTACACCGAGAGCGCCTCCTGGGTGATGGCGCTCATCTCACTGAGCGACTCCTGGGTTTCGCCAGCAATGCGCGCCCGGATCTGCCCTACCTTGCGCTGCCCCGCCACGAGCACCGGCAAGAGCACAAGCGCGATGAGCGTCAACTGCCAGCTGAGCAGCAGCATCGCGACAAACGCGGCGATCACCGTGACGGTGTTGCCAATCACGCTCGACACCGTGTTTGACAAGACGTTCGCAACGCCGCCGACATCGTTTTGCAGACGGGACTGAATCACCCCGGTCTTCGTGCGCGTGAAGAAACCGAGCTCCATTGCCTGCAGGTGTGAGAACAGCTTCACCCGCAGGTCGCCCATCACCTGGTTGCCCACCCGCGCGGTGAACCGGGTCTGCACAATCGCGAGCGCCTGACTCACCACAAAGATCACAAGCATCGCCGCGACTAGCACGAGCAACACCGGCATATTTGGCACCCCGTCGGGTGGAAACAGCCCATCGTCGAACACCCGCTGTGTGAGCAGTGGCGGCACGATGCCGAGCGCTGCCGACACCATGACGAGTGACACGATCAGCACCAGCTGCGAACGGTAGGGGTGAAACAGCTGCGCGATGCGCGCGCCCAAGCCCGCGACCCGTGGCGCCTGCCGGTTCAGTTCGCGCTGCGCCTCGAAGTCGGCGCCTGACACGCGCGACCCGTGTCCCCTGCCGCCCGGCCCCATGCTCATGGGTTCAGCGTAGCCT
>JAAZFP010000153.1 GCA_012511645.1 Microbacteriaceae bacterium | reverse complement strand
TCGAGCACCTGTGAGGCGAGCAGCGCCTGCGGGTAGTTGCCTCCGACGTGGGGGTCGAGGCAGGTGGGCTCGGCGTCGCCCGTCGCGTAGACGAGCGTCGTGGCTGAGGCGCCGTCGCTGCTGTTGCCGTCGCCGGTGGTACTGGTCGCGCAGGCGGTCACCGTGAGGGTGAGCGCGAGACCGGCTGCGGCCGCGGCGAGCCAGGTGCGGGGCGAGCCTGCGCGTACGGTGCCTGTGTGCGAAGAATCTGATCGGGGAGTGGGGTGTTCTGAAGTCACGTTTCCCAACCCTATAATATTAGACTCAGTCTAATAATTTGTGTTCGCTGGGTGCTGAACGTCCTGCATAGAAAAGTGCGCGAAGTTCGTCAAGAACATGATGCTCGTGAAGAGCGCGAGGGAAAATAAAGGAGTGCCGCATGGCGATCGGACCAGGCAGGCCGCGGCTGGCCTCACGAGAGATGTTGCAAGAGGCGGCCTTCGAACTGTTCCAACTGCACGGCTACAAGGCAACGACGGTCGAGCAGATCGCGAGAACTGCGGGCTTCAGCCGAGCCACCTTCTTCAACTTCTTCCCGTCGAAGGCCGATCTCTTCTGGGTTGAAACTGACGCGCTCATCGAACGGCTGGGGAAGCACCTCGGGGCTGCGCTCGCCGAACTCAGCAGTGACGCCGGGTCAGCAGGTACCCGTCGCGCGAGCAAGCAGGCGGGCATCGACCAAGCAGATGACGCGCAGATTCCGACGCTGAGAGACGCGCTGCTCCACTTCGCGGCGACAGTGCGGCCGGCAGATATCCCGTGGGCTCTGCAACACACCGACCTTCTCGAGGCTTCGGATGACCTCATCGCCAGCGGGGCAAGCCGAGTGCAAGGCCTGCACCACAGGTTTGCCCGGTACTTGATGCGCCGCGATGAGCTGCTCTGCGGCGAGAGCACTCCGCCCCTCGTGCTGCGCGCCGAGGCTGCCGCCACCGTAGGCGCAATGCTCGTGGGCCTCACCCACTGGATCGACCTGGGCTCAGCCCGTGGCAGCCTGCGAGAGACGCTCGCCCAGACGCTCAACTGATTACTCACTTTTTCCGTGCGCGCACACGCGCACCCAAATCTTGCAGGCGCCAACCCTTTAGAATTGTGAGCCATGGCCATTCTTCCCATCACGATCTGCGGTGAGCCCGTGCTGCACCGCCCCGCCGAACCCGTCACCGAGTTTGACGACGAACTGCGACAGCTGGTCGACGACATGTTCGAGACCTGCGAAGCGGCCCCCGGTGTTGGCCTCGCAGCCCCTCAGGTGGGAGTCGGCAAGCGCATCTTCGTGTGGATGTACGACGACCAAGACGAGGCGCCCGCGCGCGGCGTCGCAATCAACCCGGTGCTGTGGATCGCGCCGCCCGAGCCCGGCCTGCCCGGCGAGGACGAGGTCGAGGGGTGCCTGTCGTTCCCCGGCGAGCGCTTTGCCCTGCGCCGCTCACCCCGCGCGTTGCTGCGCGCCGTCGACATTGAGGGCAAGCCCTTCGAGCACGAGGTGACCGGTTGGTTCGCGCGCATCATGCAGCACGAATTCGACCATCTGAACGGCCTGCTCTACGTCGATCGCCTCGTGCACCCCGAGAATCGTGGTGCACAGAAGGCCGAGCGCAAGAACGGGTGGGGTGTGCCCGGGCTCACCTGGACTCCCGGGATCGACGATCTCGAGGGCTAAACGCGAGGGCTGAGTCTTCGCGCACTCAGCGGTCGCTGGCATAACGTCGCAGGGCGATTGTAAGGCGAAGTTCAGCCCTGAGTCTCAGCGCGGCCGATGCTGCGCGAGTCGGGCACGAACATCCATGCCGCTGCTGCGAGTGCGAGCAGCGCTGCGGTGACACCAAACGCCCACCCGAACCCGGCTAAGTCGAGCGCCGCGCCCGCAATTGCGGGGCCCAGTACGCCGCCGAGATCGCTCGTCATCGAATAGGTGGCGACCACGTTGCCGCCGCGCTTGAATGCCAGTATGTCGGCGAGCACCGCCTGATGGCCGGGGTTTGCGAGCGCAGACCCTACGCCAGATATGGCGAGAATGCCCGCCAACCACCACAGTGAGGACGCCGCGGGGATCATTAGGTAGCTCGCCGCGAGCACCAGCATGCCGATGATCAGCAACGGTTTGCGGCCGACCGTGTCGTTCCAGCGACCAGACGGAAAAATGAACAGCGCGTTGCCCGCAGCATATGCTGCCAGCACCCACGCTGCAGCCGTGGCGTCACCACCAAACGACACCGCCACGAGAATGGGAATCAGCGATACCCGCACCCCGAACGACGCCCACCCGAACGCAAAAGCTGACACGAGCAGGGAGCGATACTGCGAAATGCGCAGCGCGGCCCTCAACGACATCGCCTCTGCGGCCGGGTTGTGGGCAGTCGGTGCGGCGGCGCTCACTGATCCTCGCAGCGCAATCGCCACCACTGCTGCTGCGACCAGCAGCGTGAAGAAATAGAACACGAACGGTGCGCGCAACCCAAAGATCGCGACCACGCCGCCGAGCACCGGCCCGAGCAGCCCGCCGAGCAAAAACCCCGCCGCATTGAGACTCGCCACGCGGCCACGCGATTCGACGGGACTCACCTTGGCGAGCAGCGCGGTCGCCGCGACCGTGAACATGGTCGACCCGACACCACCGGCACCGCGCAACACCACGAACTGGGTGTAGTTCGCGGCGAGAGCCGCAGCCCCCGTTGACCCCGCCACAATCAGAATGCCGATCGTATAGGTGCGACGCTCGCCAAGCCGGCCCACGATGTAGCCAGCCAGGGGCGCCGAGATGAGCCGCATCAGTGCGAACGCGCTCACGATCACCGACGCCGCGAAGTTTGAGACCCCAAACTCGAGCGCGAACTGGGGAATCGCTGGCGCTACCACCCCGTAGCCGAGCGCCACCGCGAAGCCGCCCGCGACGAGCGCCCACACCTCGAACGGAAGTCGAGGTTTTGATGGTGCGGTCACCGCTTTAGTCTATCGGCGGGCTCGACACCCCCGAGAATTTTCTCGAAAACAGAAATACTCAAAAACTTCACCCGTCATTCTGCCGGATTGGGGCTCTGAGTTGGCTCAGAGTAGAACTACACCCACTAGGGCACACCGAACGTGACCTAGCTCAGCCCCCAACGAAGGACACACCATGACTGAGTACCAACGCGACATCGATGCAGTGCAGGCACTGAAGCAAGAGCACGGATCAAGCTGGGATGCGATCAACCCCGAGTACGTCGCCCGCATGCGCGCACAGAACCGCTTCAAGACCGGCCTCGAGATCGCGCAGTACACCGCCGACATCATGCGCCGCGACATGACGGAGTATGACGCGGATCACTCGGTCTACACCCAGTCACTTGGTGTGTGGCACGGCTTCATCGGTCAGCAGAAGATGATCTCGATCAAGAAGCACCTCAAGAACACCAACAAGCGCTACCTCTACCTCTCGGGCTGGATGGTTGCTGCCCTCCGCTCAGAGTTCGGCCCGCTGCCCGACCAGTCGATGCACGAGAAGACCTCGGTTCCCGCGCTGATCGAAGAGATCTACACCTTCCTGCGCCAGGCAGATGCCCGCGAGCTCGACCTGCTCTTCACTCAGCTCGATGACGCCCGCGTCGCGGGGGATGAGACCGCGGTCGAGTTCATCCAGTCGCAGATCGATAACTTTGAAACCCACGTCGTGCCGATCATCGCCGACATCGACGCTGGCTTCGGCAACCCCGAGGCAACCTACCTGCTCGCCAAGAAGATGATCGAGGCTGGCGCGGCTGCCATCCAGATCGAGAACCAGGTGTCAGACGAGAAGCAGTGTGGCCACCAGGATGGCAAGGTCACCGTGCCGCACGAGGACTTCATCGCGAAGATCAACGCAGTGCGCTACGCGTTTCTCGAGCTTGGCATCGACAATGGCGTGATCGTCGCCCGCACCGACTCGCTTGGCGCAGGCCTCACCCAGAAGCTCGCCGTCAGCACCGTGCCCGGCGACCTCGGCGACCAGTACAACTCGTTCCTTGATGTTGAGGAGATCTCAAACGATCAGCTCAGCAACGGTGACGTGGTCATCAAGCGTGACGGCAAGCTGGCTCGCCCGAAGCGTCTCGCAAGCAACCTCTACCAGTTCCGCGCTGGCACCGGCGAAGACCGCGTCGTGCTCGACTGCGTGACCTCGCTGAACAACGGTGCTGATCTGCTCTGGATCGAGACCGAAAAGCCCCACGTTGAGCAGATCGCGACCATGGTGGATCGCATTCGTGAGGTGCACCCCGATGCAAAGCTCGTCTACAACAACAGCCCATCGTTCAACTGGACCCTCAACTTCCGCCAGCAGGCGTTCGACCAGATGGTCGAAGAGGGCAAGGACGTGTCGGCATACGCCCGCGAGAACCTGATGAGTGTGGAGTACGACGCGACTGAGCTCGCTCAGATCGCCGACGAGATGATCCGCACATTCCAGCGCGATGGATCGGCACGCGCCGGTATCTTCCACCACCTCATCACCCTGCCGACATACCACACGGCCGCACTGTCAACTGACAACCTGGCCAAGGGGTACTTCGGTGACGAGGGCATGCTCACCTACGTTCGGGACGTGCAGCGCGAAGAGATTCGCCAGGGCATCGCGACCGTGAAGCACCAGAACATGGCTGGCAGCGACATCGGTGACAACCATAAGGAATACTTTGCCGGTGACGCAGCCCTCAAGGCTGGCGGCAAGGACAACACGATGAACCAGTTCTAAAGGTTCACCTTCTGGGGTGCACTTTCTGGAGTTCAAGCTCTGGGGTGCACCTTCTGAGGTTCACCTCACACGACGGGGGTTCTGGCTCAAGCCAGAGCCCCCGTTTCTTTTCTGCACATCAGGACAAAAAATCTATTGACATGGCTGAACTCTGTGTAATGATGTAACCATGAGTCAACCACCAGTAGACGATCCC
>JAAZFP010000152.1 GCA_012511645.1 Microbacteriaceae bacterium | reverse complement strand
GGTGAAGGGTCACAAGTTGGCCGCGCGCATGATCAAAGATCGCCTCGACCGCGAGCTCATCGGCAACGTGTCACTGCGCGTGGTTGACACGGGCCGTCCCGATGCGTGGGAGGTGCAGGGCCGCGGTGAGCTGGCGCTCGCGATCCTCGTCGAGAATATGCGTCGCGAAGGGTTCGAGCTGACCGTGGGCAAGCCACAGGTGGTTACCCGCGAGATCGACGGCAAGGTGCATGAACCGTACGAGCACTTGACGATCGACACTCCCGAAGAGCACCTTGGCGCGATCACGCAGCTGCTTGCAGCGCGCAAGGGTCGCATGGAAAACATGGTGAACAACGGCACCGGCTGGGTGCGCATGGAGTTCATCGTGCCCTCGCGCGGCCTCATCGGGTTCCGCAGCGAGTTCATGACGGAAACCCGCGGCACCGGCATCGCGAACGCGATTTCGCACGGGTATTGCGAATGGGCAGGCCCCATCGTGACCCGCAACAATGGCTCGATCGTCGCTGACCGCGCGGGTGTCGTCACGCCTTTCGCGCTGATCAACCTGCAGGAGCGCATGAGCTTCTTCGTGCAGCCCGCAGAAGAGGTCTACGAGGGCATGGTCATCGGTGAGAACTCACGCAGCGAAGACATGGACGTGAACATCACCAAAGAGAAGAAACTCACGAACATGCGCTCCGCAACCGCCGACAACTTTGAGTCGATGACGCCGCCGCGTCAGCTGACGCTCGAGGAGTGCCTCGAGTTTGCTCGTGAAGATGAGTGCGTTGAGGTCACCCCTGAGCATGTGCGCATTCGTAAGGTGCACCTCGACGCGGTCACCCGCGCTCGCGCGGCGTCGAAGCTGAAGAGCCAGCTCGCGAAGTAGCGTTCTCGCATCGCGGCTTGGTGACAGGGGCGGTGGTGATTCTCTGGCGAGGATCGCTGCGGCCCCTGTTTTCGCGTACCCAGGTTCGTTAGGGTGGGCACATGGCGCTCATTTACCCCACCACGCTGAACCCGACCAAATACGAACTGCTTGCGGCATGGCTGCCGTCGCAGCCCTGGTTTACGGGTGATATTTCGGCACTTGAACCGGTTGGTGCATACCGTTTTGATGACCCGGCCGGCGAGGTGGGCATGGAGGGGCACCTCTTCATCGCGGGTGATGAGCGGATCTATCACGCGCCGCTGACCTATCGAGCTGCGGGGTTCGCGGACGCAGAGTCGCACACGCTCGGCACGACCGAGCACGGGGTGCTCGGCACTCGGTGGTTCATTGATGGTGCCGCAGACCCCGTCTATCGCACAGCGCTTGCCACCGCTATCGCTCACGGCGCACATGGCGCCGAAGAGATCATCGAAGAGGCAGACGGCAGCCGCCGCACCCGCGAACCGAGTGTGCGAGTCGAAGGATCGGGCCGCCCCGCGCTCACTGTGCCTGACTTCGGCGAAGCGACGATCGAACAGGTGGGCGAGCGCACGCGCATCGAGCAGGATCTGTCAGTACTTGACGTGATCCGCGTCATCGAGCCCGGGCTTCGCGCCGAGAGCGACCAGCTCACCCTCAGCGGGTTCTGGGAGGGGCAGACCGAGCCGGCTGTGCTTGCCCTGCTGCTTGTGGGGTAAGCCGGGGCGTCACATCGGTCAGGCTTGCTGGGTGACAGGTGCGACCTCGACAACTCGGGGCACCCGGGTGAACTCAGCTGCTCACGACCAGGTGCTGCTCCTGTGTACGCCACACCAGACCTGAGACGCGAGTAGGCTAAACGGGTGACCAGACACTTTCTTCGTGATGACGATCTCTCACCCGCTGAGCAGCTTGAGGTACTTGACCTCGCCGCGCGCCTGAAGCGAGACCGTTTCGCCCTGCGCCCGCTCGAGGGCCCGCAGAGCGTTGCCGTGCTGTTTGACAAGACCAGCACCCGCACCAGGTTTAGCTTTGCGGCCGGTGTCGCTGACCTCGGCGGCAACCCGATCATCGTGAACCCCGGTGAGGCGCAGCTTGGCGCGAAGGAATCCATCAGTGACACTGCCCAGGTGCTGTCGCGCATGGTCTCGATGATCGTGTGGCGCACCTTCGACCACGCGGGTCTTGAAGAGATGGCGGCGCACGCCACGGTGCCCGTCGTGAACTCGTTGAGCGATGACTTTCACCCGTGCCAGATCCTCGCTGACCTACAGACCATTCGCGAGCACAAGGGTGAGCTTGCGGGGCTCACCGCCACCTATCTCGGTGACGCGGCGAACAACATGGGCCACTCCTATCTGCTCGGGTTCGCGACCGCTGGCATGCACATTCGGGTCGCGGGGCCCGCTGGCTACCAACCGCGCGCAGACATCATCGAAGACGCCACCCGCATCGCCGCTGCCACGGGCGGCAGTGTGACCGTGCTCGAAGACCCGGTCGCTGCGGTCACCGGCGCCGACGCGGTCATCACCGATACCTGGGTGTCGATGGGGCAAGAAGCCGAGAAGGCCGCGCGCGTGGCAATATTTGGCGACTACCGGGTGCCCCCGCAGCTGATGGCAGAGGCGAAACCCGACGAGATCTTCTTGCACTGCCTGCCCGCCTACCGCGAATTTGAGGTCGCCCCCGAGGTGATTGACGGCCCGCAGAGCGTCGTCTGGGACGAGGCAGAAAACCGTTTACACGCACAGAAGGC
>JAAZFP010000151.1 GCA_012511645.1 Microbacteriaceae bacterium | reverse complement strand
GTGGTTCACATTTCGGCCGGGTCGGTAGGCTGACACCGTGCGGTCACCGGCGACCCAGAAGCGCCACGGATAGCCGGTGCCACCAGCGACACCGCTCACACCCACTCGTGGGCCGGAACTGATGTGTTCCAGTGCATTCTCGGCAAGTTGAAGGTCGAACGGTTCGGCAAAGACATCGAGTCCGTCATGTATTGCCCTGGTCACTCCTAAGGCCTGGCCGAGGTTGCCAGGACCACGCGCAAGCTGGTTGAACGGCACAGACCTGGCTCCGTCTCGGCGACCCCTCCGGTGGTGGGCGAGATCAAGCCCGCTGACTACCTCCCCAGCTCGGAGCAACACTCCTGAGGCGGCTCCCTCAGGTGAGCACACGAGATTGATTGCAAAGTGGATGCCATAGCTCAGGTACACATAGGCGTGACCGGGAGGACCGAACATGGAAGCGTTGCGGGAGGTCATCCGGTCTCGTGAGTGCGATCCTGGGTCATAAGGGCCGGGAACACCCACCCCATGGTACGCCTCGACCTCGGTGATACGAATCGCGACGGGGCCCTCCGCGCTCTGTACGGTCAAACGGCTGCCGAGGAGACGTGGCGCCACCTCATCAGCAGGAGGAAGAAAAAAGGAACGTTCCACACCACTATCCTGCCAAGCGATACTGTGCGCTCTACGGACTCGCTCACAAGTGCTGCCATGAGCGAACGACAGGCGCACACACAGTCTCCGCTTTTAGGATGGTGACATGGAAACGACCCGGAGTGTACGGCCGTTCGAAGTCGTGAGCGACTATCAGCCAAGCGGTGATCAGCCACAGGCGATTCTTGAACTCACTCAGCGCATCAACGCCGGTGAGACCGATGTGGTGCTTCTCGGCGCTACGGGCACCGGAAAATCTGCGACAACTGCGTGGCTGATTGAGCAGGTCCAACGTCCGACGCTGGTGCTCGCCCATAATAAGACGCTCGCAGCCCAGCTCGCCAACGAGTTTCGTGAGCTCCTTCCCAATAATGCGGTTGAATACTTCGTGTCGTATTACGACTACTATCAGCCGGAAGCCTATGTTCCGCAGACCGACACGTTCATCGAGAAAGACAGCTCGATCAATGCTGAAGTCGAACGGTTGAGACACTCAACTACCAACGCCCTGCTCAGTCGACGCGATGTTGTGGTGGTGAGCACGGTGTCATGCATCTACGGTTTGGGAAAGCCGGAAGAATATTACGAGGCGATGGTGCCACTCGTCGTCGGCGATCGCCTCGACCGTGATGTGCTGCTGCGCAAGTTCGTCGATATGCAATATCAACGAAATGACATCGAGTTCGTCCGGGGCAACTTTCGCGTGCGCGGCGACACGGTTGAGATCATTCCCATGTACGAAGAACTCGCCATTCGCATTGAGTTCTTCGGCGACGAGATCGAAGCGCTGTATTACCTGCATCCGGTCACGGGCGATGTCATCAAGAACGTGGAGACGGTGTCGGTGTTTCCCGGATCGCACTATGTGGCAAGCCGTGACGTGATGAACCGTGCCATGGGCACTATTGCTACCGAGCTACACGAACGCACCCGCGAGTTGAAGCTTCAGAGCAAATTGGTCGAAGAACAGCGGTTGCGCATGCGCACGACATTCGATCTCGAAATGATGGAGCAAATCGGGTTTTGTTCGGGTATTGAGAACTATTCACGACATATCGATGGTCGCTTGCCAGGGGAGGCGCCGCACTGCTTGCTCGACTATTTTCCCGATGATTTTCTCGTGGTGATTGATGAGTCACATGTGACTGTGCCGCAGATTGGGGCGATGTACGAGGGTGATGCGTCGCGAAAGCGCACCCTCGTTGATCATGGGTTCCGGTTGCCCAGTGCACTCGACAATCGACCGCTCACGTTTCAGGAGTTCAAGGCGAGAGTGGGACAAACGGTGTACCTTTCGGCCACTCCAGGGTCATACGAACTCGATTGCGCCGACGGAGTCGTGGAACAGATTATTCGTCCCACCGGACTCGTCGACCCGAAGATTGTTGTGAAGCCCTCGGCAGGTCAGATTGACGACCTGTTAGAAGAGGTTCGTGCGCGAGCCGAACGAAATGAACGCGTGCTTGTGACGACGCTCACCAAAAAAATGGCGGAGCAGCTGACCACCTTCATGGAAGAGGCCGGGGTGCGGGTCAGGTATCTGCACAGCGACGTGGACACGCTGCGTCGTGTGGAACTCCTGACAGAACTGCGCGCGGGCGTCTATGACGTCTTGGTTGGCATCAACCTGCTCCGTGAGGGCCTCGATCTCCCTGAAGTGTCGCTCGTCTCGATTCTTGACGCCGACAAGGAAGGCTTTCTGCGCTCGAGCACGTCGCTGATTCAGACCATTGGCCGGGCGGCCAGAAACGTGTCTGGTGAGGTCCACATGTATGCGGACAGGATCACGAGATCCATGCGACTCGCCATCGACGAAACCAGCCGCCGTCGAGAACTGCAGATCGCCTACAACACCGAACACGGGATCGATCCGCAGCCGCTGCGAAAGAAGATCGGGGACATCACCGAGGTGCTCGGTCGAGAAGCGGCGGATACGGCTGAATTGCTGGCAAAGTCGGCCGGGACTGGGCAGGAAAAGAACCGCTCGGCACAGCGCGCCAAGGGTAAAGCTGCCGCACGCGCAGGTGCGATTGGTGCTGAGGGTGCAGCGAAGCTTGAGGAACTCATTGCCGATCTGAACGAGCAGATGCTGGCCGCGGCGGGAGAGCTCAAGTTTGAGCTTGCTGCTCGTCTGCGTGACGAAGTCGCAGAGTTGAAGCGAGAGCTCCGCAGCATCGATGAAGCAGGCCACCGCTGAGCCGCTCACGAACAAACTATTCTCGAACATATCTTCGAATAATCTGCCGAAACTCGGTAAGCTAGGGGAGTGAGTGTGAAGGCAGTATCAACGCAAGAGTCAGTCCGCAAGCATCAGGCGCAGATCAGTGTGCAGGGTGCGAGAGTACACAACCTGAAGAACGTCGACCTGGCGATTCCTCGAGACTCCATGGTGGTGTTTACCGGGCTTTCCGGAAGCGGAAAGTCATCGCTCGCGTTTGACACGATCTTTGCAGAGGGCCAGCGCCGCTATGTGGAGAGCCTGAGCGCATACGCCCGTCAGTTTCTCGGACAGGTGGACCGCCCAGACGTAGATTTCATCGAGGGCCTCAGCCCCGCGGTGAGCATCGATCAGAAGTCGACCAACCGAAACCCGAGATCCACGGTCGGCACCATCACCGAGATTTACGACTACATGCGTCTACTCTGGGCGCGGGTGGGCATTCCGCACTGTGCCGTGTGTGGGGAACCGATCCGTTCGCAGACGGTGCAGCAGATTGCCGATACGTTGATGGAGCTGCCTGAGCGCACCCGTTTCCAGGTGCTTGCTCCGGTCGTCAGCCAGAAAAAGGGCGAATTCGTCGACCTGTTTGCCGAGCTCGCCGCAAGCGGATATTCGCGCGCCATGGTTGACGGTGAGCTGATTCAGCTCAGTGAGCCTCCAACACTCAAGAAACAGGTGAAACACGATATTTCGGTGGTGATCGATCGACTGGTCGCAAGTCCCGAAGGGCTCGGCAGGCTGACTGACTCGCTCGAAACCGCGTTGGAGTTGGCCGGCGGCTTAGTCACGATCGATTTCGTGGACCGCGAAGAGGGCTCAGCAGATCGCACACACACCTTCAGCGAACACCTGAGCTGCCCAAACCGTCACCCGGTTTCTTTGACCGAAATAGAGCCACGGACGTTCTCGTTTAATGCGCCGTTTGGTGCCTGCCCCGCCTGTACTGGGCTCGGTACGAGCATGTCGGTCGACGAGGATCTGGTGCTCGGAGACCCTGAGCTGAGCATCGCCGAGGGAGTTATCGTTCCGTGGACCAGCCAGGGCAAAAGTCTCTATAACTACTATGAAAAGCTGCTCCGTGGCCTTTCGAAGGATCTTGATTTCAGCCTCGAGTCGCCGTGGCAAGATCTGCCCGACGAGGTGCAGGCTGCGGTCATGTATGGCAACGATTTCAAGGTCAACGTGCGGTGGAAGAACCGCTTTGGCCGGGAAGTGAAGTACACAAGCGGCTTTGAAG
>JAAZFP010000150.1 GCA_012511645.1 Microbacteriaceae bacterium | reverse complement strand
GGGGGGAGGCGCGATGCTCGGAGTCGTGCAGGGGTTCGCGCTGATCCTCAGCATCATCGGCATCGGCTACCTCATCGGCCTTTTTGGTGTGGTCAAGGGTGAGCAGCGACGGGTGCTGAACGTGGTCGCGTTTTACGTCGCCTCACCGGCGCTGCTCTTCGACGTCTTGCAAAGTAGCGACCCCTCGGTGCTCATCTCACCGGTTGTGCTCGTCACCTCGGTGTCAGCGGTTGCCGCCGCCGCACTCTTCGTGCTGGCGTCGCGCATCTGGTTTCGTCGGGATCTCGCGACGACCGCCCTCGGCGCCACCACCGCCGGCTACATCAACGCGAATAACCTCGGCCTGCCGGTCGCGATCTACATTCTGGGCGACGCCGCTTACGTCGCGCCGATTCTCATCATGCAGTTGCTGGTGTTCGCGCCAACGCTGCTCACCGTGCTCGAGTCAACCCGCGGCAACCGACGCGGCGCCCTCGCCGCTGTCGGCCGGGCGGTGACAAACCCCATCATTCTGGCGTCTGCCGCGGGCCTCGTCTTTTCTCTCGCGGGCTGGCAGCTGCCACAGATCGCGCTCGACCCGATTCAGATGCTCGGCGCAGCCGCGATTCCGATGGTGCTCTTGAGCTTTGGCATCTCGCTGCACGGGCAGCGCGCCCTGCAACCTGGGTCAGGGCGCAGCGCCGTGCTCACCGCAAGCATCATCAAGCTGATCGCCATGCCGCTCATCGCATGGCTGATGTGCCTCGCGCTCGGCGTGAGCGCCCACGAGACGTTTGTCGCGGTGACGGTCGCGGCCCTGCCCACCGCGCAGAACGTCTACAACTACGCCGCCACCTACCGGCGGGGTGAGATCATCGTGCGAGACACCATCATGGTGACCACCTTTGCCTCACTCGTGGTGATTGCCTTCATTGCGTGGATCGCGGCCGCGTGACGGTGACAGCATCGGGGTCGCGGGCACAAACAGCGCCGCAACCGCGGTCGTGATCGGCACCGACAGCACGAGCCCGATGCTGCCCGCAAGGGTGCGCACAATCTCAATCGCAATGTCCTCTTGCGTGAGCAGTGACAGCACCGGCCTGTTGTAGAGATACAGCAGGATCAGCGCGCTGAGCGCCGCACCCGCGTAAGCGAAGAACACCGTGTAGACGGTCGAGGCAATGTGGTCACGGCCGATGCGCATCGCTCGCGCATAGATTTCGCGTCGCGACATCGTCGGGGCTGCTGCGCGCAGCTCCCACACCGACGATGCCTGCGTGATCGTGACGTCGTTGAGCACGCCGAGACCGGCGATCAGAATGGATGCGGTGAGCAACCCCCGAAAGTCAATCTCCGAGACCATGCCAGACAAGAGCCCCGACGCCTCATCGCCGAGACCGCTCAGCCGCGTCACGCGCACCGACACCCACGATACGGCCGAGATAATGATCACCCCGGCGAGGGTGCCGATCAGCGCGGAAGTGGTGCGCATGTTGGCGCCGTGCACAAAGAAGAGCGTCACGAACATGATCGCGCTTGACCCGACGAGGCCGATCAAGAGCGCGGGGCCGCCCGTGATGAGCGCGGGCAACACGAAGCCGAGCAGCACCCACGCGGCCACGCCAAGGGCGACCAACGCAAAGAAGCCGCGCAGCCGACCCACGCCGATCACCACCCCCGCAAAAACGATGGCAATGAGTGCGAGCGGCAGGTTGCGCACCACGCCCGACACCTCGTAGGTGTTGGCGAGCTCGTAACTGCGGGTCAGGGCCTCACCGTCGGTCCCGGGCACCGCAGTGACCGGAAACCCAACGAGTTCCACCTGGTCACCGGCGCGAATGCCAGAGTTTGCGAGTGTGCCGCGAATGGTGATGTCAACGAGACGCCCGCTGTCCTCGCCGCTCTTGAGCCCGACGCTCACCTGTCGGCACGCATCCTGCGCCCCTTCGCCCGTGCCGTCATTGGCGCGCTCCTCACTGACGCTCAAGACTTCGCCGCGCTCATAGGTGACGCCCGTCACCGCAAAACTTGCTCGCTCTGCCGTCTCAGCGACCTTCGCGCTGTCGGGCCACAGCGCGACCAAACCCACCACGGTCGCGGCCGCGACCACCGCGAGCACGCAGAAGGTAATGACCCGAACGAGCCGCGACACCTCGACCGCTTCGCCTGCTTGGCCAAGCGCGTGGGAGTGCGAGTGGGTGTGCGAGTGCGACAGCGGTGAGGGGTCGGAGTTCGCCATACCCGCAATATACCGATCGCCTGGCGCCGCTCTCGGAGGCTCGCGCTGAGAGGGAGGTGACGCTCTCTACAGGCCGGTGTCGAACACCGCGCGTTCACCCTCGAGCCGTAGCGCGCGGATCAGTTCGGCCGCGTGGTTCGTCGAGATAATGACCCGCGCGAAGCGATCATACTCGCCAGCCCACCCCGACTCCTCAGCCTCAGGCACGTCGAAGTCGATCACGATGGCGGGCCTGCCAGACTTGATCAGCGCGAAGTCACGCGAGCCGAGGCCGCGCCAGGTGCCGATCGCGAGCTTTGTGGGCAGGTGCGCACCGGGTGAGCGCACTCCGCGCAGCCAGACCCACGGGTCGTCCGTGATGACCGCTGAGGTGATCGCGTCGCGGCTGAGCACGAGGTCTGTTCGTCTCATCGCGAGGGCTCGCTCTGGCGCACTGAGTTTCACCACCAGTCGGTCCGGAAAGACTTCAACGCGAGCCATACCTCTAGTCTGCCCGTCTCGTCACGCCACAGGGGCATGCAACGCAGGATCACACCGAATCGTTACCGATGCGGCGGGAGAAAAGCTCGTTAATCAAGCATGTCGCTTTGGTCGATTGCCGACTCGACCGTTTCTATCAGCGCACGCTTTGCAGAACTGTCCGCGTGCATGGGGCTGTGTTTTAGACCCGCAGCGACTGCTTCTTCGTGCGTGTGCGGCCCGACGCACGCCACGATCGTGCTCTCTGGCAGGTTGGGAAACTGCGCGGCGACCTCCCGGCCGATGCGAGCTGAGGCGACGAGCAGCGCGTTGATGCGCCCAGACTCAACGTCTTCGCGAATGTGCGCTGATACTGGCACGCCGATCGTGCGAAACGCAACCACCTGGGTCACATCGTGACCGCGATCAATGAGCCCCGAGGTCAGCACCGGCTTCGCGACGTCTGAGCGCAGGGTGAGCACCTTGAGCACAGTGCCCTCATCGATCTCGGGCCATACCTGCAGCAGGCCCTCGGTCGTGTTGTTCTCTTCGTCGGGCGTGCGGCTCACCTGATAGCCAGCCTCGATAAACGCCTGCTCAGTCGCCTCGCCGACGACGGCAACTCGCGTGCGCTCGTGAATCTTCGCTTCGTGATGGGCGAGCACATCAACGACCGTGGCACTCGTTGCGGTCATCCAGTCGTAGTAGCCGTCCTCGAGGCGCCTCAACGCCTCTACGAGACGCTCCTCTTCTTCGGTATGAGCAAAGTCGACCATTGGAGCGATCACCGTGTTCGCGCCCTGTTCGCGCAGCGCCGTCGCCACCAGGTCGCCCCAGATGCCGCCGCGTGGAACCAGCACACGCAACCCAGTGAGGGGTTTTGACTCAGGCGACATACACTCCACTCATCCTCGAACACATCACACGCGATAGTGCCAGCCTAGGCCAGGTGCGGCGATTGTGCGGCGTAGGGGCAGCGCCCCAGATGTTCACTATTCTCGTCTCGTAGCTTCGTCAACGCAAAACTCTCACGCATCTGCGGTGAAACGCAACCGAAATGTGATGCGCCGAATCAGTCAAACGCCTTCATGACGCGACGCGCAATCGCCCACACCGCAACGCCAGCAACGGCGGCAACACCGGCCACTGCAGCGGCGAAGATCGCAGGGTTTTCGCGCTTCTCAGCAGCGATGCGGTGCTTCGTGCGGTCAACGGCATCATCGATGCGCTGCGCGTAGTCGAGGCGATCGCGCAATTGGCCGAGGGTGTCATAGAGGTCGGCTCGCGCCTGGTCGGCAGCAGCAACACCGCGGATCGAGTCACCGTTCATCGCCAATTTCCCTTCTCACCGTGTTGCGGCATGTGCGCCGACGCATTAAATCGCACCTCACTGAGCGCCTCCAGATCTCCCTCAACACGATCAATCGTGTCTTCGGGCACGGGCACTCCTCGCTTGATCAACGCAATACCGGCAAAAATGGCCGCAGCGGCGAGGGCCAACAGGCCCACTCCGACGACAAGCGCTGACAGCCACACTGGCCAGACCACTGAGAGCCCGGCAATCGCGGCGGTCAAGAACGCGGCGAGGGCGAAGAACAAGAAGAACAGCGCCACCACGATGGCCAGAAGGCCGATGCCACTGCGCTTGAGCTTTGCGCCAATCTCACGCTTCGCGTTTTCATACTCGGCCTTGCCGAGCGCCACAAACTGTTGCGGCAGCCTCGCGAGCAGTTCGAAGGTGCCAGCGCGATCGTCGCGACGACTCACGGCTGCTCCTTCTTTGGCGCCTGAGCCGATGCCGCACGCTTCGCTGGTTTCGACTTCGCCGAATCTGCCTCGGTCGATGCCTCAGCTACTTCTGCTCCAACGGGGCCGGGATCAGCGGGCGTGGTGCGGTCTGATGCAGCGGTCTCAGAGGGCGTGCCAGCGCCGCCGGCCCGGCGTGCGAATGCGGTGAAGGCGTCAGACGATGCGCGACGCACATAGGCCTTGAAGTCATCGGCGCGATCATCGATCGCACCCCGCACGAGGCCCACACCCCGCTGCACAGGCTCTGTCTGCCACACCGCCTGGGCGCCTCGCTTGATCTGTTCGTATCGCTGCCTGCCGGCACGGGAGCCGAGCACATAGCCCACGGCCGCTCCTACGACGAATGCGATCTTGCCTTTCATGCGGTGCCTCCAGACACAAATGTGATTGCCGCTCGGTAGCCGACCAGCCTACCGTGCATGCGACACGAGAGATATTCCGATTTCGTCATATTTGAGGCTTCACTCAGATTCGTCGAGGCCCAGCAGGCGACGGCGCAGCCGCACAGTCGCCCGATGGGTCCATGCGAGCGCGTCTGCAAGATCGCCTCCGTGCAGCAGCTCCCCCGCGGGCACCAGCATTGGTTGCCCGGCAACACCCTCATCGATCTGCGCGATCATCCCGTGGCGCGCCTCGATGGTGATGTCGGGCGCCGCGACGGTTTCGCTCTGCCACTGGCTGCCAGCGAGCGGCCGCACATTCACCTGGTCAAGCGCGCCAGAAACGTGTGATTGCAACGTCTCTTCGCTGGCTCTCACACACCGAGCGAGGTCGTCGGTCGGCGCGATGGCCTGTCTCGCAGCGCCGAGAGTCGCCCACGTTCGGGGCGAGCCAGTTTCATCAGCACGGGCGCAGAGCGTCACCGTCACCCCAGACAACGCAGCGATCGCAGGCTCGCCGTCAGTGAGCCACTCTGGTCGCTCTATGTCGATCTGCGCATATGTGCGAATGGCAGCTGGGTGAACCGCTGACGTTTGCTGGTACGCGAGATCGCTACTCGCCACCCGGCGACCCCGGTCAGCGATGAGTGCTCGCGCCTCGATGGCGTCCTGCTCGCCCGATCGCAACACCCATCGATCTTCAACCCAGCGAGCATCAGCAATCGGCGCGTCGAGCAGGGTGACCCCATACCATTCCAGCTTTTTGAGCAGAGCATCGCGTAGCCCCTGCCATCCAGCCGCGGGCTGCACCGTGGTTTCACGTGCAACATTCCGATCAGAGTATGCGAGCACTGCCGACGTGAGCGCGCCCGATCGCGAGAGTGTTTCGTTGAACCCAGGCGCTGCGACCGCGACCTCAAGCTCAGCGGCGCCGACACCGTAGCGCTCGAAGACCTGCGGCTCGACGAGGGTGCGCAGCGCGGCCTTGCCGAGTCGCTTGCGCACCAGGGTGCCGAACATGCGGGTCTTGCCGACCGTGAGCAGCGGGGTGATCCGATCAAGATAGGCGCGCGCAGCGGCAGCGCCACCGAGCAGCGCAAGCGTCGCCTCTGCGAGGGGCACCGCTGGCACGCCGAGCACATTGGGCTCCGCCTGCGGCAGCCACGCACCCGCTGTGCTCCGCAGCAACGGGGAACGATGCGGCTGAATCGCGAGCTCTGCCCCGGCCAGTGGCGCATGGCCAGGTTCGACGGGTTCTGCCACGCGTCGCGCAAACGCGGCAATCACCCGGTCTGGGTCGCGCACCGGCGCAATCGGCTCAGTGTCGGGCTCGAGATCCCTCGCGACCGTGACACGCAAGCCGACCTCAGCCAGGTCAAGCGCCGCCTGCAGCGCCGGCAGACTGTGTCCGGTGACCACCGCATCAATCATGCGGACGCTCCCGGTCAGGCTGAGTGTCGATCTGTTCCGGCTGGGCCTGCGTGTCAGTTCCCTGCTGAGAAGACAATTCAGTGTGCTGAGTCACCTGGGTTACCTGATGCTCGCCATCTACCTGCGTCACCTGAGTGACCTGGGTGAACTGAGCAAACTGCACCTGTGTGACCGGCTGGACAGGCCGCAGCACCTCGATCGTATCGATACGGGTGCGGCGTCCGTCGCGTCGACTGAAGTCGCGGTCAACCCACCAGCTGTAGAGCAGCAGACCCACGACCTCACCAACGAACAGGCCCGGACCACCGCCATCTGACGTCTGCGCCGTCTCGCCACCCACAGCAAATGCCATGAACCCAAAGGCGACGAGGTTATTCACGACGTGCAGGGTAATCGCGGCCTCAAGCCCTCCCGTTCGCCACGCGAGCCATCCGGCGGCTACCGCCATCGCGGTGACGGCGAGAAAGCCCCAGATGTCATAGATGTGCGAGAAGCCAAAGAGCAACGCTGGCACCAGGATGGGCAACCACGGGCCACGCACGAACCGCGCGAACGTGCCCGTGCCGCGAGTCCCGCCGAACCATGCCCCCAGCGACTGCATGAAGAGGCCACGATAGACGACCTCTTCTGCGGTGGCCTGCAGTGGCACCAGCAAGAGCACGATAATGAGCGACCAGAGGGCAAGCATCATATTGATGCTGGGTGCGTCGACGCTCGCGCCACCCGCATCATTGACCGGCATCGCGAGCACATTGACGAGGGTGCCGACCACATTCATCACCACGAGCGCGACGATCGCGGGCACAATCGTGCGGCCGATCCAGCGCCAGCGAATGCGCAACGCCACCGACCAGACCCGCGCGAACGGCCGCAGGCCCGTGCTCAGCATCGCCAGCCACACCGCGGGGATCATGAGAGTAATTGATCCGAGCGTCAGCACCAGCGACAGAGGTTGCTGGGTGTCGGGCACCAGATAGTCGTTCAGGTCGGTCAGCAGGTCACCACCGGTGAGCCCCATCACCACAGCCACCGGGATCGTAAACAGCACCGAGAGGGTGAGGTAGTAAATCAGCGAGAGCAGCAGCGTGAGTAGCACCTTCCACCAGCGATAGCGGCGCGCGCCGCGCAGCAGCTGGTGGTATTCGAGCTGCGGAGTGTCGTGCCAGAACACCTGCATGGGTGGTTTCGCCCACGCAGGCTGCGGCTGCCCCGCTGGCGCCTGTGCATTTTCGGGGTGCGGCGCAGGCGGCACCGGTTGCGAGTGTGGGTCGTGCTGCGGTGGTTGGTGCTGCATGCGTCGGTGTCTTCGCTTAGGCGCCGCGCAGGCGCTCGGCCAAGAACGCGTGCAGTTCGGCACGCGGCACCCGCTGCTGCTGCATCGAGTCGCGCTCACGCACGGTCACCGCGTCGTCATCGAGTGAGTCGAAGTCGACGGTCACACAGAACGGCGTGCCGATCTCGTCCTGTCGACGGTAGCGACGACCGATGGCGCCAGCGTCATCGAAGTCGATGTTCCAGTCTTCGCGCAGCTCGGCGGCGATGCTGCGCGCCAGCGGCGACAGTTTCTCGTTGCGGCTGAGTGGCAGCACGGCGGCCTTGATCGGCGCGAGGCGGGCGTCGAGCCCGAGCACGGTGCGGGTGTCGGTGCCGCCCTTGGCGTTCGGCACCTCTTCTTCGCGGTATGCGTCGACGAGAAACGCCATCACCGAGCGGGTAAGACCGGCCGACGGCTCGATGACATAGGGCACAAAGCGGCGGTCGTTCGCCTGGTCGTAGAACGACAGATCCTTGCCCGAGTGCTCGGTGTGCGTCGACAGGTCGTAGTCGGTGCGGTTGGCGACACCCTCAAGCTCGCCCCACTCGCCGCCTGAGAAGCCGAAGCGATACTCGATGTCTGCCGTGCGCTTTGAGTAGTGCGAGAGCTTCTCTTGCGGGTGCTCGTAGAAGCGCAGGTTCGCGGGATCGACACCGAGGCCGATGTACCACGACATGCGCTCGTTCATCCAGTACTCTTGCCACTCTTCGTCGGTGCCGGGCTCGACGAAGAACTCAAGCTCCATCTGCTCGAACTCGCGGGTGCGGAAGATGAAGTTGCCGGGCGTGATCTCGTTGCGGAAGCTCTTGCCGATCTGGGCGATGCCAAAGGGCGGTTTCATGCGCGCTGACTGCAACACGTTTGCGAAGTTCACGAAGATGCCCTGTGCCGTTTCGGGGCGCAGGTAGTGCAAGCCAGCTTCGTCGTCGACGGGGCCGAGGTAGGTCTTGAGCAGGCCCGAGAAGGCTCGGGGCTCGGTCCACTGCCCACGGGTGCCACAGTGCACGCAGACGATGTCGGCCATGCCGTTGGCAGGCTCCTTGCCGTGCTTGTCCTCGTAGGCCTCGATCAGGTGATCCTCGCGCTGACGCTTGTGGCACTGCAGGCACTCGACCAGCGGGTCACTGAACACCTCGACGTGCCCAGAGGCCTCCCACACCTGCTTCGGCAAAATGACGCTCGAGTCGATGCCGACGACGTCTTCGCGGCGCTGCACCATCGTCTTCCACCACTGGCGCTTGATGTTCTCTTTCAGCGCGGTGCCGAGCGGGCCGTAGTCCCAGGCCGACCGTGAGCCGCCGTAGATTTCACCCGCCTGATAGACGAAGCCGCGGTGACGGGCGAGGGCGATGACTTTGTCGAGTCGGGACTGTTCAGCCATGTGAAATTCACTCCAAGGGGCAGGAAGGGGTCTTGGTACAGCGGCCAGCTGGCCGCCGCGTGAGCGCCGCACGACGCGGCACACCG
Source organism: Microbacteriaceae bacterium (assembly GCA_012511645.1). Classification (GTDB taxonomy): domain Bacteria; phylum Actinomycetota; class Actinomycetes; order Actinomycetales; family Microbacteriaceae; genus Leucobacter. The sequence goes on along the minus strand of JAAZFP010000150.1, from coordinate 9,584 downwards.
CATCAAGCTTAGTCGCGACGACTGAGTGTCAGTCGACAGCACTGACCGCAGAGCAACGACGCCCGCGGCTAGTTCGCGTACCGCGACGTGATGCCGAGATACTCCTCGAGCGACAACCCGGATTCAAAGACCGCGGTTGCCACATCGACCCCCAGGTAGCGCAGGTGCCACGGCTCCCAGATGTAGCCGGTGATGTGCTCTTTGCCCTGCGGGTAGCGCACGATGAACCCGAAGCGATGGGCGTTGGCCGCGACCCACTGGCCGTCGGCTTGGTGGCCGAAGCCCTCGCAAATGCAGTTGAGGTCAAAGGTGAGCCCGCTCTGGTGCTCGCTGTGCCCGGGCCTGGCCGTGTCACGGTCGGCTGCTGCCTGGCCGACTTGGGCGGCGAGGCCGTTGTAGAGCGATGCCTGCGTTGCGTATGAGCGAAACCCACTCGTGATGGTGAGGCTGTGCCCGGCTTCGGCCGCGGCTGCCTGCATCTGGCCAAACGCCGCGAGCGTCTCTGCGGTGAGGCCGTTGCCGTACCAACTGGGCAGGGGGTACGTCTTGTTGACCACGAGCACACCCTGAATATAGGTCGGTTCGATGTTCGCCGGATCCCGCGCACGCACCCCCTCTTCGTGCGAGGCGATCAGCGCCGCATGCGCGTCACGATATTCGGTGAGCAGCGCGGCCGCGGTCAGCATGACACTGCTCGCAGCCTCGTCGCCGCTGTCTGTTGCGGTTGCCGAACCTGCGGCCGCATCGTCAGAGAGTTCGACAGTCACGCCTGCGGCGAGCGCGGAGACGGCTGTGGCGAAGCGATCCCTGCTCTCTTGTGAGGCAAGCTCGGGCACTTCGATCGCAGCACCGTGCTCGTGCGCTGAGGCGACCACTGCAGTCGTCGCACGAGCAACCGCGTCTGCCCCCGCGGCGATGTCCCGCTGTTGTGACTCGAACGCCTGTGTTTCAGCGTCCAACTCCTTGACCGTTGCCTGCAATGCGCCTGTCGCCTCGCGAAGCGCCTCACGGTTTGCCGGGCGCTGCTGGGCATCTTCGAGGTCACTCGAGCCACCGGTGCTTCCGGTGCTTCCTGCGACAGCGTTCTTCGCCGACCGGGCCAGGCCGTAGTCCGTCGCGGCAACGAGCACCGCTGCCTCTGGCAAGACGAGTGCGCCAGCGTCATCGGTGCTCAGTTCTGCTTCACTACTCAGCGTCTCTACGGCAGCAATCAGCTGGTCGCGTGTCTCGGCCGCAGCGAGCAGCGACGGGTCAGCTGCCTCGACCACTCCCGCGCTCTGCGTCACGAGTTCAAGCGCGTGTGCGCGAGCATCATCAGCCTTTACCGCCGACGCATTTCGCTCATCGATTGCGGCGAGCGCAGCGGTGACTGCCTCGTCATATGCTCGCCCGGCTGCGGCCTGCTCGTTCCACTGCCACACGCCGCTTCCGACACCTGCGGCAATCAGCACGGCCCCGGCGATGCTCCCGGCAATGATCCAGCGTCGCTTGCCTCCGCGCCGTGGCGGCACGAGCGCCACCTGCGGCTCGCCCACGGTCGCCTCTGCGACGGGCGTCTCGGTCGGGGTGCCAGGTTCCACAGCGCCAGCATAACCCCGCAGCATGCGCCACACCTCAATCACCACCATGTAACTGAGGTCGAAGCGGCCGCCTGGCTCTAGGGCACGAGGATCAGTTTGCCCGTGGTGCCGCGGCTGGCGAGCGCACGGTGCGCGTCAGCTGCGTCGGCGAGCACGAACCGTTGACCGATGCGCACCTGCAGTGTTCCCGCAGCGATGGCCTCGAAAAGCTCTCGATAGCGCCACTCGACCTCGTCGCGACTGCGCATAAAGTGGGGCAGGCTTGGGCGGGTCACCATGAGCGAGCCGCCCGCGTTGAGTCGCTGCAGGTCAAATGGGGGCACCTGACCGCTGGCCCCGCCGAACAGCACCAGTGTGCCCCGCACGGCAAGTGAACGCAGTGAATCATCGAAGGTGGTGAGCCCCACCCCGTCAAAGACGACCGACACTCCCTCGCCCTCGGTGAACTCGCGCACCCCATCCGCGAAGTCGTCGTAGGCAAACGAGCGGATCGCACCCGCGGTCAGGCTCAGCGCACGCTTCTCGTCGGTCGACGCGGTGGTGAGCACCCGCACCCCGTGCGCGACGAGCAGTTGGGTGAGCAGCAGGCCGACACCCCCGGCGCCCGCGTGCACGAGCACCGTGTCACCTTCTGCGGGAGCAGGCCGTGCGGCCGAGGTCGCGAGGTAGTGCGCGGTGCAGCCCTGCAGCGGCAGCGCCCCCGCGGTCTCGAGATCGATGCCCTCCGGCACGCGCACCGCCTGATCCGCGGACACCACGAACTGATCAGCGTAGGTGCCGCGGGCACCGGCCGTGGCCACGCGGTCACCCACGGCAAACTCGGTTACTCCGTCGCCCACCGCGATCACGGTGCCCGCACCCTCGGTGCCAGGCGTGAACGGCAGCGGCACGCTATAGACACCTTGACGCTGGTAGATCTCAATGAAATTCACACCAATCGCGGCCGCCTCGACGAGCAACTCGCCTGGTCCTGCCGAGGGCACCTCGGTCTCGTGAGCCACGAGCACCTCGGGCCCACCGGTCTCACTCACGATGATTGCTCGCATTGCTGCCTCCCTGCCGTTGCTTCCCATTGTCCCGCCACCTCCTACACCTGCGCGAGCGGCACCCGCGCGGCTACCAGCGGTTGTGCACCTCTTCAGCCCACCCGAGCACGCCATCAAACGCAATCACTTCGCCATCTGCCGTGGTGAAGGTGCCAGACCAGAAGCCGAAGCACTGGTCGGTGTGGCCCTGCAGCACGAGCAGGTTGGTGCGGGTCTGCTTGTTATGAAACGGCTCAAAGGTCGCGTCGAGCCCGCCGCCCGTGATGCGCCACGGCTCGCGCCACCGCTCAAGGTCGTAGCTCCACTCGGTGTCGCCGTGGATCTTGTGCATGCGCCCGTCGACAAAAAACGCGTTTTCGCTGACGCCCGTGCCGTCGGTCCATCCGGCGCCGACCTGCACACCAATCACGCGGCCGTTCGAACGGCCCGATCCGGCGCCCCAGTTCCATGAGATGTCATAGGGCCAGCGGCCGCGGCCGTGGTCGAGCACGGCCCAGGCATCGCCGGCGTCTCCGCCGACCTGGTGCAGGGTCCCGTCGACGCGCAGAGTGCCGTGAGCGGGCCGAGCCAGATCCTTGACCGTGTATTGAAATCGGGTGTCACTCCAGGGCACGACCAGCGCGAGCCGCTCGTGGCCCTCGGGCAGCTGCGCGACCACGTCAAGGGACACCCCGGGGATCTCGCAGCGCAGGCGCGTGCCGCCGTCGACCTCGTCAATGTCGATCGCGAGGTGCTTGGCCCGGGTCATCGAGCGGCCTCGCTCGAGGGTGGGTGCGAGCACCGTGCCGCGTGGGGGAATCACCGTGCCAGTCCAGTGGTGTTGCCCGCCAGTTTCACGGTTGTAGACCCACACCTCGGGCACGCAGGCATAGTCGATGTGCGACACAGTCAGCCCGATGATGTGGGTGGGGGTGGCGATGTTCCAGTATTCCCAGCGCTTGTTGCGGCCGCGACCTGCGCCGATGCCGCTCGTGTCAACAATGGGCTGCGTGGCCCAGCCAACCGCATCCCTGTTCAGACGCCCCGTCGGCAGGGTGAGTGACACGGGCGAGGTGAGTTCTGGTTCGTGTGCGGTGCTCATGCTGCTCCTTGATGACGGCACGGTGCTTGATGACGGCAGAGCGCGATCGGTGACAGTGAGCGCAGCCGCCTCGCGGCCAGGCTCGGTCGCGACGCCCACAAGGCGCCGCATCTCGGTGACGAGCCACTGGATCGTGGCAGTCGCATCGCGCCGCGCTTCGGCCGACTCGTCTGGCCGATTCAGGTAGCCGTGCAGCGTGCCCATCTGCGTGATCACCCGCGCTGGCACGCCAGCCTCTTGCAGCTGCTCGGCAAACTGCTCGCCCGAGGGGCGCAGGTCATCGAGGTCTGCGTTCACGATGACCGTTGATGGCAGCTTCGAAAGCTGATCCTGGGCCAACTCACCCACCACTTTTACCGCCGGGTCATCGCCCAGGTAAAAGTCGTACATCTCGCGGATGCGCGCAGCACCGAAGCGGCGCTGCTCAGGCAGGTCAGCGGTGACCGCCGCCACCTCAGGCGCCTCACGCTGCACGCGGTGCAGGGTGGGGTAGACGAGCACGAGCCCGGCAAGGTCGCCCCCAGCCTGCCCCAGCGCCGCGGCGGTCGCAAGGTGCGCCCCAGCGCTCGCACCACCCACGAACACAGGGCCCGTGTGCTCGGCCCGCATCCGCTGCAGCACCGCGGCCACATCGTCCGCGGGCTCGGGAGCCTTCACCCTGTCACTCGCGAGCACATAGTCAACTGACACGACTCGCAGCCCCGCCTCGGCGCAGCGTCGCGCCACCCAGTCGGCCTCGGGCCAGTCGAGTGTGCTGCGCACAAACGAGCCGCCGTGCGCCCACACGAGCGTCGCCCACACCTCACCGCTCGGCTCATAGAGGCGCACTGGCACCTGGCGCATGGTCAGCACACCAGGTTCTCTGGGGTCTCGCCCGCCTTGAGGTGCTCGATCTGCCGCCATATCAGTCTCGCCATGCGAGGCATCATCGCGGTCGAGTCGCCCCCGACGTGCGGGGTGATCAGCCCGCCCGGTAGACCCCACAGCTCGTGATCTTCGGGCAGCGGCTCGGGGTCGGTCACGTCGAGCGCGGCCCGCACACGGCCGGTGCGCACCTCTGCCGCCAGTGCCTCAGTGTCAACGACGGCACCGCGAGCCACATTGACGACGAGCGCCCCATCGGGCATGGCCGCGAGCGCGGCAGCATCGATGAGCCCGCGGGTGTCGTCGGTGAGCGGCACGGCAAGGATCACGATCTCAGCGTCAGCGAGCGCCTCGTACAGCGAGTCGAGCCCCAGCACCGACACCGTCTCACCCGCGAGGTTCTGATCGGTGCGGGCGCGGGTCGCGAGCCTCGTCAGGTGCGTCTCAAACCCACTGAGCCTTGCTTCGATCGCCTTGCCCACTCCGCCGTAGCCGATGAGCAGCACCCGGCGGTCGGCAAGGCTCGGGAAGGTGCGCAGGTTCCAGACCCGCTCGTCATTCTCACGCACAAAATCGGTGATACCCCGCTGCATCGCCAGCGTCATGGCGACGGCCAGCTCAGCGGTTCCCGTTTCGTGCACGGTTGCCGCGTTTGCGAGCGGCACCCCCGCCGGCAGGTACCGATCGACACCGTTGTAGCCAATCGATTGCCACTGCACGAGCTGCGTCGTCACCTCAGCAATGCGCTGCAGTCGCTTCGCGCCACCCCAGTAGGGCGGCACAACGATGTCGATGCGCTCGACCGGCGGCGGCCCATCCAGGTTCCATCGCACAAACTCGACCTCGGCCACGTCACCGATCGCCTCACGCAGACCAGGATCATCGGGAAGCGACACCACCAGCTCAGCCATACGGCGAGTCTACTCGCGGCAGCGCATCAGGCTGCGGCGCGCCGAGCCGAGAGGTCTCAGCGCGGATGTGGGTGGCACCGGGCAGAATAGGCACATGAGCAGCGCTGCCTACACCGCCTTCACTTACACCGATGCCCACGGCATCGACGTGCACGCCTATGTGTGGTTGCCGGGCGTCGCGGGCGCCACCACCGACACCGATGTGGTGGCCAGCGCCGACCTCGGCACCGAGCCCCACGCGATCGTGCAGATCGCTCACGGTGTCGGCGAGCACGCGCTGCGCTACGACGCGTTTGCGCGGGTGCTCGCTTCGAACGGGTTCGTGGTCTATGCCAACGACCACCGCGGGCACGGTGAGACCGGCAGGCAGCAGCACGGTGGCGATCTCGCAAGGCTCGGCACCCTCGGCCCAGGGGGTCTTGCGGCAGCCGAGGCCGCGATTCTGCAGCTCACTGACCTCGCACGCGAGCGCCATCCTGGTCTGCCACTCATCATGTTCGCCCACTCGTGGGGCTCGCTCATGGTGCAGCGCATCATGAACCGCAAGCGACGGCCATTTGATGCGGTGGTGCTGTCTGGCAGCGCCTACCGCACCCCCTCAGCGATGGAGTCGGGCCCACTCAACAAGCGGTGGCAGGCCGCCGATGCAAACGGCTTCGAGTGGCTCAGCCGCGATCCGCAGACCGCCGCAGCCTTCATCGCCGACCCGCTGTGCTTCTCGGCCGACATCGCGAAGCTCTTCGGGCTCGTCGACGCGGCGAAGCTCTTCGGCACGCCGGGTCGTGGCGTCGCGAAAGACGTGCCGCTGCTCATCGTGTCGGGCAGCGATGACCCGCTCAATCGCGGTGACGGGCTGCACAAACTCGCCGATGCCTACCGCAGACGCGGAGTCACCGATGTCACCCTGCGCATCTTCTCGGGAGCCCGACACGAGTTGCTCAACGAAACCAACCGCGACGAAGCCACCGCTGAGATTGTCACCTGGATGCTTGACCATACCGCCGCTGACTACGCTTGAGGCATGTCCACGCATCACGGAGAATACAAGGTCAGCGGCGGCAAGCTCGTCACCCTCGACTTCGATGTCACGGGCGATGACCCGGCAACGCTCACCAACGTGCGCATCTCGGGAGACTTCTTTCTCGAGCCCGACGACGCGCTGCCACTCATGAATGAGGCGCTCGAGGGCCAGCCAGTCGATGCGAGCGTCGAACAGCTGAGCGGCGCCATCCAGGCGGCGCTGCCCGCCGGCACCCACCTCATTGGGTTCACCACCGAGGCGGTCGCGGTCGCCGTGCGTCGCGCACTCACGGGCGCAGCGCAGTGGCACGACTACGAGTGGAGCATCCTGCGCGAGCCCGCACTGTCGCCGATGATGAACGCCGCTCTCGACGAGGTGCTCACTGCCGAGGTGGGCGCAGGGCGGCGAGGCCCTACTCTGCGCATCTGGGAGTGGAACGAACCCGCCGTTATCATCGGCAGCTTTCAGTCGGTCATGAACGAGGTTGACGAAGACGCGCTCGCTGCGCGCGGCGCACAACTGGTGCGACGCATCTCGGGCGGCGGGGCCATGTTCATGGAGCCCGAGAACAGCATCACCTACGCGCTGTATGCCCCCGAAGAGCTCGTGCGCGGCCTCACCTTCGCCGGCTCCTACGCCTTTCTCGATGACTGGGTGCTCGAAGCGCTGCGCTCGCTCGGCATCGATGCCGAGTACAAACCACTCAACGACATCACGAGCCCTGCCGGCAAGATTGGCGGTGCCGCCCAGAAACGCATCGCGGGCGGTGCGGTGCTGCACCACGTCACGATGGCCTATGACATGGACGCCGACGCGATGACCGACGTGCTGCGCATCGGCCGAGAGAAGCTCTCTGACAAGGGCACGACGAGCGCGAAGAAGCGGGTCGACCCGCTGCGCAGCCAAACGGGTCTCAGCCGTGGCGAAATCATCGACCGCATGGTCGAGGTGTTTCGCGGGCGCTACGGTGGCACGGATGACCGCGTGACCGAAGCGGAGTATGCTGATGCGGAACGGCTCGTGGCGCAGAAGTTCTAGACCGAAGAGTGGATCCGCCACATACCGTGACCGAGCGCTGACGCTGCCACATCTTCGGATGCCAGGCACCGCTTGCGCGTTGCACCGCAGTTGACGCGGTCGGCTGTGCCGGCAACCGGGTCTGCGAATTGACACCCCGCAACCTGAGCCGATGGAGGCACCCTATGACCGTGCAACGAAACACTCGCGAGATCGAAGATGGCGTCGTCACCGACCTTCGCGAAAAGATGACCTACGGCAGCTACCTCGATCTCGACACCCTGCTGTCGGCCCAACACCCAGCATCGCGGCCCGAGCACCACGATGAGATGCTGTTCATCATTCAGCATCAAACATCAGAGCTGTGGATGAAGCTCGCGCTGCACGAACTGCAGAGTGCCAGGGAACTGCTGCGCGCCGACAATCTTGGCGAGGCGCTCAAGCGCATTGCCCGCGTCAAGCACATTCAGGATGTGCTCACCCAGCAGTGGTCGGTGCTCGCAACACTCACTCCGACAGAGTACGCCGAGTTTCGCGGCGCGCTCGGCAACGCATCCGGCTTTCAGTCGGTGCAGTATCGCGCGATCGAGTTTGCACTCGGTAACAAGAACGCACGCATGCTGCAGGTCTTTGAGTCAGAGCCGGCAAACCACGCGATGCTGAAAGCCGAGCTTGAGGCACCGACGCTCTATGACGAGTTTCTGCGTCTCGTGGCCCGCCGCGGGCTCGCGGTGCCTCGCGAGGTGCTTGAACGCGATGTCACCCTCGCCTATGAGATGAGCGAGGCCCTCGTGTCAGTCATTGCGGAAATCTATGAGCATCCGAAGGAGCACTGGGATCTGTACGAGGCCTGCGAAGAGCTCGTTGACCTCGAAGACAACTTTCAGTTCTGGCGGTTCCGTCACCTGCGCGTGGTGACCCGCACGATCGGCATGAAGATTGGGACGGGCGGGTCAAGCGGCGTCGACTTCTTGCAGCGCGCGCTGCAGCTCACCTTCTTTCCCGAGCTGTTTGCCGTGCGCACCGAGATCGGTCAGCCCCGGGCGAGCAAGTAACTGGTTGAGCGCGTACTGGGCGGGCTGAGTGACGTGAGCAGGCGCTTCGAGATGCAGCATCGTGAGGGCGTGGATCAGCTGGCGGTGACCTACCGCGATCGCAATGGTCGGTGGGCGCGCGGCTTCCTCACGCTGCCACACGAGCACGATCTCGGGGCGCCGCTCACCCCATCCGCTCTGCCCTCTGACGCGCAACCGGGCGTTGTCACCGGCGGCTTCACTGACTGGCATGTGCACCTGCACCTGATCGACGCCGGCCAGCTAATCGGCAGCCCAATCGTGCGGGTGCACGACCTCGGCGGGGTGCCAGCGGAGCTCCAGCGCATCGCCGACACCGACACCGACACGCACGCTCCCCCTCACGTCACCCCGCACACCCAGGTGCTGCACGCGGGCGCGTTTTTAACACCGCCGGGCGGGTACCCATCTGATCGAGAGTGGGCTCCCGCGGGCAGCTTTCGTGAGGTGGCCAGCGAGGCCGACGCCCCTGTCGCGGTCGATGAGATGAGGCGCTCTGGCGCGAGCGCGATCAAGGTGGCGAGCAACGTCGAGGCGGGGCCAGTGTTCGATGACGCGGTGTTCGGCGCAGTGGTTGCGGCAAGCCGTGCGGCTGGTCTGCCCGTCGTGGCGCACGCCGAGGGGCCCGGCGAAGCGCTGCGGGTCGCCAGGCTCGGCGCGCAGATCCTCGCGCATGCTCCCTTCAGCGAACTGCTGAACGATAACGAACTAACAGAGTTGGCGGCAACGACCACCTGGATCTCGACCCTCGACATTCACGGCTGGGGTGAGGGTGGGCGCGAGCACGAGATCGCGGTTGCGAACATCGCGGGTTTCGTGCGCCACGGCGGCCGCCTGCGCTACGGCACCGATATGGGCAACGGGCCGACCGTGACCGGCCTCAATGAGCGCGAACTCGCCTCACTCAAGGCAGCGGGTCTCAGCACCGAACAGATGCTCGATGTGCTTACCCCGCTCGACCCGCTCTCACCGAACACACAGCTCCTCTGGG
>JAAZFP010000149.1 GCA_012511645.1 Microbacteriaceae bacterium | reverse complement strand
CTGCAGGAAGCGCGAGAGGCAACGGGCGGGGCGGGGTACATCGCAAAGAACCGGCTCACCGGCTGGCACCACGATCTCGACATCTATGTCACGTTCGAGGGCGATAACAACGTGCTGCTGCAGCTGGTTGGAAAGCGTTTGCTGACCGAATACGCCGAGCAGTTCAAGGATGGCGACGTCGCCGCGATCATGAAGGTGGTTGCCGGTCAGATTGGTGAGGGCGCTGCTCGCTTTGGCCTGCGCCAGATGGGTCAGAGCATCGCCGATCTCGGCCAAGTGGCACGCGCGGTGGAGGGTGTGCGTGATCCTGAGACCCAGCAGGCGCTGCTTGCCGACCGCGTGCAGACCATGGTCGCGCAGATTGCGATGGCTCTTCGCGAGGCGACCAAGGGTGTGTCGAAGGATGAGCGCGCCGCCGCTGGTCAGGCAGCCTTCAACGCGCAGCAGGCGAAGCTCATCGAGGCGGCTCGGGCGCACGCGGAGTTGCTGCAGTGGGAGGCCTTCACCGAGGCACTCTCGCAGTTCTCGGGCGACACGTTGACCGTCATGACCTGGCTGCGTGACCTCTTTGGTCTCGGCCTCATCGAGAAGCACTTGGCTTGGTACCTCATCAACGGTCGCTTGTCGGGTGCGCGAGCAGAGGCCGTCACCGCGTATATCGATCGGCTGATTGGCCGCATTCGTGAGCAGGCGCTCGATCTTGTCGACGCATTTGAGCTCACCCCCGAGCTGCTTCGTGCGGAGATCGCGACGGGCATTGAGGCTGAGCGCCAGCTCGAGGCACAGGCCTATGTTGATGCGCAGATTGCGGCTGGCACCTGGCCGATCCACGAAAAGGAGCTGCGCAAGCGGGCCAAGGAAGCCGCCAAAGCCGCAGCGCAGCGCTAGCGTTCGCGAGTTCGCCCCCCAGGGTGCTGGCATAGGCTGAACGCATGACCACTATCGTGCGCGCAGACACCATGCTGACCCCGGCCGGCGAGGTGTCGCCGGCCGAACTTGAGATCGACGACGCCGGTCGCATCAGCTATGCCGGCACGCCGAGGTCTGGGTCAATTGTGACCCATGATCTCACGGGGCACGCACTCATGCCGGGGCTCGTCAACGGGCACACCCACGGTGCGATGACGCTGCAACGCGGCATCAGTGATGATGAAGGGTTCATGCCGTGGCTTGCCGCCGTGCAGGAGGTGGAGCAGGGGCTCACCCGCGACGATATCGTGGTGGGGCTTGAGGTTGCGATGCTCGAAATGATCGAGACGGGCACCACGACCTTTGCCGACATGTATCACTGGGATGCGGGTCTGCTTGAGCTCGTGCGTGACGCGGGCATGCGAGTGCTCGCCGCGCCCGCAATGTCAACCGCAGACAGCGTGGCGTTTCCCGGGGTGAGCCCGCTCACCGGGGCCGAGGTGCTCGACGAGACCGAGGCGCTGGCAGCGCGCTTCGCAGGTGACGCGCAGATCAAGCTCGCCTACGGCCCGCACGCGCCGTACACCTGCCCACCTGAGCTGCTGCAGGATATCGCCGCGCGTTCGAAGCGCAGCGGCATCCCCATTCACATTCACGTCTCAGAGTCGCGTGCCGAGGTTGCGCAGATGACTGAGCAGTACGGTCGCACGCCGGCAGCGCACCTCGACTCGCTCGGCTTTTTCGAGGCGCGAGTGCTCGCGGCACACTGCGTGCACCTGACCGACGACGAGATTGAGGTGTTTGCCCGCACCGGCACCGGCGCGAGCCACAATCCTGTCTCAAACCTCAAGCTCGGATGCGGCGTTGCGCGGCTGCCAGAGATGCTCGACGCGGGAATTGCCCTCACGATCGGCACTGATTCGGTTGCCAGCAATAACTCGCTCGACCTGTTCGAAGAGCTGAAGCTTGCGACCATTCTGCATCGTGGGATGCGGCACGATGCCTCTGTGGTGAGCGCGGCACAGGTGCTTGACCTCGCGACCCGTCAGGGGGCCGCAACCGTTGGGTTTCCTGAGACCGGCTCGCTCGAGTTCGGCAAGCTTGCCGATGTGATCGCGCTCGATCTCGGCCGCACCTCGGCGACCCCGCGTGGATCTCTCGCCTCGCACCTGACCTTCTCGGCCACCGGTGCCGACGTGCGTCACGTGTTCATCGGCGGCCAGCACGTCTATGCTGACGGCGAGCACCTCACACTCGACGCCCCAGCGATTCGCGAGCGCGCGCACGCAGCCTCGGCTCGGTTGCGCCCGCAGACATAGACGGCCGGCTCGTGCAACGGGCGTCGCCCTCGACGCCGCACCTTCACGCATCGTTCACCCAAGTTCACGCGGTGTGAGCGTGTCGTGGCCCCGCATCGGTCATTCACGAGCGTAGTGTGACCGGTATCAGGCATCGCGCCTGGTCAGGGTGGCACACCACTTGAGACGAAAGCGGAGGGTCACCCTGCTGAACCGGAAGTCCGGGCAGAAGGAGACACCGTGGCCGCCAATCAGCACACCCGCACCGAATCACTCAGCCTTGAGGGGGATCGCGCCGTAGCGCAAGACCCTGGCACACACGAAGCACTGCCGCAGGCGGAGCGCGTGTATGTACTCGACACCTCGGTGCTGCTGAGCGACCCTGCGGCGCTCTTCCGCTTCGCCGAGCATGAGGTGGTGCTGCCGGTGGTGGTCATCACCGAGCTTGAGAAGAAGCGTCACGATCCTGAGATTGGCTTCTTCGCGCGTCGCGCGCTGCGGTTGCTCGATGGGTTGCGTGAGAAGCACCTGCGACTCGACTTCCCCGTGCCGGTCGGTGACGAGGGCGGCACGCTTCGGGTGGAACTGAACCATTCGAGCACCGATCTGCTGCCCAGCGGCATGCGGCTTGCCGACAACGACACGCGCATCCTCGCGGTCGCCCAAAACCTTGCGAGCGAGGGCCTCGACGTCACGGTGGTCTCGAAGGATCTCCCAATGCGAGTGAAGGCGGCGGCGCTTGGCCTCGGCGCAGAGGAGTACCGCGCCGAACTCGCCTCAGATGAGAGCTACACCGGTATCGCCGAGCTTGAGATCGGTGAGGACGAGATGAGCGTGCTGTGGGAGGACGAAGCGCTCGACGGGTTCGATGAACTGCAGGGCATGCCACGCGGCACTGGCCTCATCATCAACTCGTCTCGAGGATCAGCGCTCGGCCGCGTGGACGGTCCGGGATCGCTTCGCCTCGTGCGGGGTGACCGCGAGCTCTTCGGCCTGCACGGTCGCAGCGCCGAGCAGCGTCTCGCGATCGACCTGCTGCTTGACCCACAGGTCGGCATCGTGTCGCTCGGAGGCCGCGCCGGCACCGGCAAGTCGGCGCTCGCGCTCGCCGCAGGTCTTGAGGCCGTGCTCGAACGACAGCAGCACCGCAAGGTGATGGTGTTTCGCCCGCTATATGCCGTCGGCGGGCAGGAGCTCGGCTATCTTCCGGGAGATCAACAAGAGAAGATGAACCCGTGGGGCCAAGCGGTGTTTGACACCCTCGGCTCGATCGTTTCGCAGAACGTGCTTGACGAGGTTGAGGCTCGAGGCATCGTCGAGGTGTTGCCCCTGACACACATTCGGGGGCGCTCGCTGCACGACGCGTTTGTGATCGTCGATGAGGCGCAGTCGCTCGAGCGCAACGTGCTGCTGACGATGCTCAGCCGCATCGGCCAAAACTCAAAGGTGGTGCTCACTCACGATGTGGCGCAGCGCGACAACCGGCGGGTCGGCCGACACGACGGCATCGCTGCGGTGATTGAGAAGCTGAAGGGTCACCCGCTCTTTGGCCATGTCACTCTCACCCGCAGCGAACGAAGCGAGATTGCGGCGCTCGTCACGAGCCTGCTCGAAGACTAGTGCGGCTGGGTGGCTGGGGTGGGTGGCGCCGACGTGCCGCTCACCACAGCCGGCTGTCACCCGCAGCTCGGTGACAGCAGTCGGTCACTGCCTGCACTTCTGGTGGCGCGTATGGTGGAGATATGACTGACGTCAACGCAATCGATCGCCTCTTGTCCGCCTCTCTGCTCGACGAGATTTGCGGTCGAGCCGCCGCGTATGACCGCGAGAACGCGTTCTTCGCGGAGGATCTCGCAGCGCTCCGCGAGACTGGCTATCTTGCGGCCGTGGTGCCAGGGTCGATGGGTGGCGCAGGGCTCAGCCTTGAAGAGCTGGTGTGCGCACAGCGTCGCCTTTCGGCTCACGCACCCGCGACCGCGCTCGGCGTGAACATGCACCTGGTGTGGGTGCAGGTGGCCAGGTTCTTGCACGATCGCGGCATCAGCACACTCGACTGGGTGCTGCGCGACGCGGTCGCCGGTGAGGTGTTCGCATTCGGAATCAGTGAGGCGGGCAACGACGCGGTGCTCATGGACGCGCTGTCGGTTGCTACTCCCACGGGAGACGGTGGGTATACGGTCACCGGTACAAAGGTGTTCACCACGCTCTCGCCGGTGTGGACCAGGCTTGGGGTGCACGCGAAGTGCGAGCCAGACCGGGCCGACCCGTATCTCGTCTTTGGGTTCGTACGTCGGGATGGAGGTGAGCTTGCCGCGGGCAGTATCTCGCACCCTGGGGTGTGGAACCCGCTCGGCATGCGCGCCACCCAGAGCTACACGACGATGCTCGACAAGGTGCGCATCGAGCGTGCCGATATCGCCGCTACCATGCCACCGTTTGATGGCAGCGACCCACTGATCCTCGCGATTTTCTCATCATTCTCAATCTTGACGGCTGCCGTCTACGCGGGCATTGCCGACCGGGCGCTCGAACTTGCGACTGACGCGGCTAATCGCGTGGTGCTGGTGCCCAGCGGCAGTAAGGCTCTGAGGCTCGATGACCCCGATGTGGCAGCGCGCCTCACTGAGGCTGTGCTTGCCCACCGGCGCAGCCTCGACTCGCTTGGGGTGCTCACCCGAGACGTCGATGAGCAGCGGGCCCGAGACGACTGGTTTCTCGCGCTCGCTGCCACGCGCAACCTCGTCACGGACGAGGCGCGTGCTGCAGTCGATGTGGCGATGCGCTTTGCGGGCTCGAGAGGGTTTCAGGCCGATAGTGAGCTCGCGCGACTCTACCGCGATGTGCTCGCGGGGCTCTTTCACCCGTCATCCTCGCGCGCCCTTGCGAGCACCGTACGGGGCATGCTTCGCCCGGGCGCATAGGTCGTGGGTGAGGCACTGGGATAAAATTCCTGGTCGAGGTTGCCGTGTTTTGGCAGTTGACCTGTGTGAGGCACCCTCAGCTGCTGCGGTCTGAGAGTGGGTCGAGGCCACCGAACGGCAACAAGCTCAGGTTCGCCCGAAACACCCCGCGGACCGACCCGAAAAGGCTGCGCAGGTCACGCGGCGAGGCTCTCACCGTTCGCCACTCACACCCCCCGTCTTCCGCAGTCGCCCATGGCCACCAGCTCAGAATTAATGCAATG
>JAAZFP010000148.1 GCA_012511645.1 Microbacteriaceae bacterium | reverse complement strand
GTGTGGGGCACTGCAGGGGAGCCGGGTGAGGGCCCCTGAGCATCGAGCGGCTGTCGCAGCAACACTGGCTCAAGCGTCTCCATGAGTGCTCGCCGCTCATGGCTGGTGATGCCCGCATCACGGGCGACGGTTGCGAGGTCGCTGGCTGTGACACCGGCGCGGAGCGCTGCGAGAAAGCGCTGTGTCGCTCGGGTCGGGCGAACGATGCGCACTTCGGCGCGCTCGAAGCCAAAGCGCAACACATGGGTCGACTCCCAACATGTGGGGATCGCAGGGTTGAGGGTGAGCGTATGGGGCTGTTGCATCGCCCCATTGTGCGTGAGACGGTCGTTTGATGCCCGAGTTATGCACAGGTCATGCGTCACGCCGCAGGCGCGGGTGCTGTGAACTACAAATCGCTGCCCGCGGCACTTTCGTCACCGGTGCTATCTCTCAGCAACTCGGCGAGCGCGCGATCAAACTCATCGGCAGGCGCATCTTCTGGCTGCTCGCCAGCCAGCCCGAGACGCTCGAGCAGGCGTGCGGGATGATCGAGTTCTTCAGCGCTGGGCAACAGATCTGGGTGGGCCCACAGTGCATCACGGCGTTCGACACCGCCGCGCTCAGCAACCAGCCGCCACATGGCCGCTGCCTCGCGCATGCGGCGCGGTCGCAGTTCAAGGCCAACGAGCGTGCTAAACGCGTGCTCAGCGGGCCCCCCAGCCGCTCGGCGACGGCGCACCATCTCGGCGATCGCGGTGTGACCGGGAATGCGAGAGACCGCGTCGTCGGTGACGACGTCGACCCAGCCCTCGATCAGCGCGAGCATCGTTTCGAGGCGCTCGTGCGCGGCATCTTGTTCGGGAGTGCGCGGCGGAATCAGGGCCCCGCTCGACACTAACTGCTGCATCGCCTCAGTGTCTGAGGGATCGAGGTCGCGGGCGAGCTCTTCGATCTGCATTGTGTTGATGTGCATACCCCGCGCGTAGTCGGTGATGGCCGAGATGAGATGCAGTCGCAGCCATCTGGTGTGCCGGAACCACCTCGCGTGGGCAAGCTCACGGGTCGCGAGAAACAGGTTCACCGCATCGGCGTCTTGTTCGAGCCCCTCGGCGAAGGTTGCAACACCGCTCGGAATCAACACCCCGCCCTCGCGGCCAGGCCCTTCGAACAGCGGAATGCCCACATCGCCACCCGCTACAACCTCGTTCGACAGTTTGCCGATGATCTGCCCGAGCTGCGTGGCAAACAGTGCCCCGGCAACGCTCTTCAGCATGGGAGCAAACCCGCCGACCGCACGCTGCATCTCTTCGGGGAGCTGCCCGCTCACTGCGTCGGTGAGGGCGCGCGCGATGGACTGCGCGACAGGTTCGGCAAGGCTGATCCAGGTATCAATGGTCTGCTGCACCCATTCGACGCGCGTCAGTGTGCGCGGGGCATCAGGGGTGGCGCCGAGCTCGGTCACCTCATCGAGCCAGAGCGAGGCGACGGAGAACGCGCGTTCAGCCGCGGCGGGGTCGCCCGTGTTTGAGCCCTGCGAGGCAACGTCGATCGCGGTGCGCCTGGCGACGGACCAGTCAATGTCACCGCTTGGGTTCTGCATCGCCTGCTGCAGCGTGGCAAACAGGCCCTGCAGCGCGGCGGCGTCACCAGGAAGGCCCGCGGCCTGCGCGAACATCGCAGGATCGAACTGCGCCCCAGCCGTGCCCGAACCACTCAGCATCTCATTCAACATACGCTGCAGATCGTTCAGCGACTCGTCGTCTGGCTGGCCTGCGAAATCATCTCGTTCGCTCATGACGTTCACGCTACGGCACCAGGGTATGAAACAGCAGAGAGTCGTGAAGGTTCGTCGCCGATCAGGTTGCGCTCACTGCGAACAGTGAGGGAGCAATTGCGGTTGACGGCCTCGATCACAGCGTTTTCCCGACACCGGTCGATAGGCTGAAAGCTACGCCAGAACCCGAACCCTATAGAGAGTTTCGACGTGACACATTCGACCAACGCCGCTCCTCCATCTGAACGTCGCAGAGTGTCGCCACTCGCCGTCACGGTGGTGCTGGTGGTCCTGCTTATTCTCGGCTTCCTTGCAGCAGCCTCGGTGATCACCGAGGTGCTGTGGTACGACCAACTCGGGTTCTTGCCGGTGCTCGTCACCCAGTGGGTGGCAGCCGGTGTCATGTTCCTCATCGGGTTTTTCGCGATGGCGATCCCGGTGTTCTTGGCCATTGATATTGCCTACCGAACGAGGCCGGTCTATGCGCGGCTGACGGCACAGGTCGACCGCTACCAAGAGATGGTCGAGCCGTTGAGGCGCGTGATCAAGTGGGTGCTGCCCGCGGTCTTTGGTGTCTTCGCCGGCTTCGCGGCGGCTGCGACGTGGCAGCGCACCCTGCTGTGGCTGAACTCTGAGCCGACCGGTGAAACCGACGCCGAGTTCGGGCTTGACATCTCGTTCTACCTTTTCGATCTGCCGTTCTGGCAGGGGGTACTGGGCTTCGCCTCAGCGGTCGTGCTCATCGCGCTGCTGCTCGGTGCGGCGACCAGCTACCTGTACGGCGGCATCGCCTTTGCGGGCCGAGACGTTCGCATCTCGAAGTCGACCCGCATCCAGGCCGCCATCATGGCGTTTCTCTACCTGCTGCTGCAGGGGGTCAGCCTGTGGTTCGACCGCTACGCTGCGCTCACCGATAACTCGGGCCTCTACACGGGCGCAACCTTCACCGGGGTGAACGCTGTGATTCCCGGCAAGCAGATTCTTGCGGGCAGCGCGGTGCTCGTTGCCGTGCTGTTTCTGGTCACTGCTTTCACCGGCAAGTGGCGCATTCCCGTGATCGGCACCGCGCTGCTGCTGGTCTCGGCGCTGGTGGTCGGTGTGGGTTACCCGTGGGCGATTCAAGAGTTCCGCGTGAAGCCGGATGAGAAGAGCCTCGAAGACGACTACCTGGCGCGCAATATTTCAGCGACGCGTGCCGCCTACGGCATCGACGATGTGCAGATCGAGCGCTATGACGCGGTCACTGACGCCGAGCCCGGCCAGCTGCGCGGCGACGTCGAGACCACCGCGAACATTCGCATCATCGATCCCGAGGTCGTATCCGCAACCTTCGCTCAGCTCGAGCAGAGCCGCCAGTACTACCAGTTCCCTGACACCCTGAGCGTCGACCGCTACGAGATCGACGGCAAGATTGAAGACACCGTGTCGGCGGTGCGTGACATCGATATCTCGGGCCAGTCGGGTTGGTACAACCAGACGCTCGTCTACACCCACGGCTATGGGCTTGTTGCGGCATATGGCAACCAGCGTTCGGCCAGCGGTGAGCCGGTGTTCCTCGAAAGTGGCATCCCGACCAGCGGCAAACTCGGCACGTTCGAGCCGCGCGTCTACTTTGGTCAGTCATCGCCCCCATACTCCATCGTTGGTGGCGAGCGTGACCGGCCCATCGAACTCGACTACCCGGCTGATGACGAAGCCGCCGGTGGTTCGCAGACGATCGACGACACCGCAATTGATGCGGCGGCCACTGAAGAAGCCGCGACCGAAGAGGGCGCTGCTGATGGCGACGCTACGCTAACGGATGAGACCGCTGCTGAAGCAGAGGCCGCCGACGAGGTTGCCGCTGCCGAAGACGAAGAGCTCGTCGAAGAGGCCGACGGTGCGCGCCAAAACCTCACCACGTTCTCGGGCGAGGGTGGTCCGGTGCTCAGCAACTTGGCGGTCAAGCTGCTCTACGCGCTGAAGTTCCAGGCGATGGAGATCGTGCTTTCTGATGCGGTGGTCGATGGATCACAGATTCTCTACGACCGTGATCCGGTGGAGCGCGTGCAGAAGGTTGCGCCCTACCTGACCATTGATTCGTCACCCTACGCTTCGGTCGTTGACGAAGAACTCGTGTGGATCATTGACGGGTACACCACGTCGGCTCAGTACCCCTACTCAGAGCTGCGGGACTACAACTCGCTCATTGTTGATGCAGATAACCCCCGCACGAGCGTGCTCTCGCAGCCGGTCAATTACATTCGCAACGCGGTGAAGGCGACGGTCAATGCCTACGACGGAAGCGTGAAGCTCTATGCGTGGGACACGGAAGATCCGCTGCTGCAGTCGTGGAGCAAGATTTTCCCCGACACTCTGCTTCCTATTGATGAGATGAGCGGCGACCTGCTCAGCCACGTGCGCTACCCGAACGACCTGTTCAAGGTGCAGCGAGAGATGCTCTCGACCTACCACGTGACCAACGCCGGTGCGTTCTACTCAGAAGAAGACGCGTGGCGCACCCCTGATGATCCGGTATCAACCGTGGCCGCCGGCGGTGGCACCGACGCGCTTCGTCAACCGGCCTACTACCTGACCCTTGCCGCAGGAAAGACCGCAGACCCGAACTTCTCGATCTACTCAACCTACATTCCCGCAGCGACGGGTGCCGACGCGAGAAACATTCTCACTGGCTACCTCGCCGCGAACTCGAATGCGGGCAACGTTGATGGTGCGGTATCCGAGGACTATGGCACGCTGAAGCTGTTGACCCTGCCGAAGGGCAACACGGTGCCGGGCCCGGGTCAGGTACAGAACAGCTTCACCACTGACTCGAACGTGACCAGTCTGCTGAACATTCTGCGTCAGGGTGAGAGTGACGTGATCAGCGGCAACCTGCTCACGCTGCCAGTCGGTGGTGGTCTGCTCTACGTGCAGCCCGTCTATGTGCAGGCGTCGTCTGGCACGAGCTTCCCGATTCTGCAAAAGGTGCTGGTCTCGTTCGGTGATCAGATCGCCTTCGAAGACACCCTCGCCATGGCGCTCGACTCGATCTTCGGCGGCAACTCCGGTGCGTCAACCGGTGACGAAGATTTGCCCATCGATGGTGAAGAAGGTGACGAGGGCGCCTCGGTCGAGCCGGGTGATGCGGACTCGGCGGATAGTGGCCAGACCGCTGCGCCTTCGCTTGAGAAGGCCCTGCGCGATATGCAGCAGGCGATCACCGATCGTGACGCGGCAATGACGGCGGGTGACTGGGCGGCCTACGGTGAGGCAGACGAGCGCCTGCGCGACGCGCTGAGTCGCGCACTGCAGGCGCAGTAAGCGACGTGAATCGGGGCACCGCGAGGTGCCCCGATTTGTTCGCCAGACGTTGCCGTGCTAAAGTAAGTACTTGTGCCGCGGGGTGGAGCAGTTCGGTAGCTCGCCGGGCTCATAACCCGGAGGTCGTAGGTTCAAATCCTGCCCCCGCAACGAAAAACAGCCCCTGATCTGGGATTCTCAGATCAGGGG
>JAAZFP010000147.1 GCA_012511645.1 Microbacteriaceae bacterium | reverse complement strand
ACCACTCCGGTTGCCGGGCGCAGGCGCTGGGTGAGATCGCTGCTGCCCTCGCGCACCTGTCTCAGGACGTCCCGGTCTCGCACGACACCTAAGAGTTTTCGAGACCCGTCGGTGACAAAGCAAGCCGAGGTCTGGAGGTCACGCATCAGGAGAAGCGCGCTTCGTGGTCCGGCGGAGGCGAACACAACTGCGCGGGGAGGTTCCATCACGTCAGCGGCAGTGAGCACTCGTGCCCGATCGACGTCCTGCACAAACTGTGCCACATAATCATTCGCTGGGTCCGTCAGGATCTCGTTGGGGGTGCCGATCTGCACGATGCGCCCATCTCGCATGACCGCGATGCGATCTCCGAGGAACATCGCTTCGTTGAGGTCGTGGGTGATGAAGATGATCGTCTTATTGAGTTCCTGTTGGAGCGCGACCAGTTGTTCCTGCATTTCCCTGCGAATCAGTGGGTCGAGTGCGGAGAAGGCCTCATCCATGAGCAACACGTCGGTGTCTGCAGCGAGCGCTCGAGCGATGCCAACGCGTTGCTGCATGCCGCCAGAGAGCGCATCTGGGGTGCTGTGCTCCCAACCCGAAAGCCCGACCTTCTCGAGCCAATACTTCGCACGCTCCGTCCGGTCCTGAGCGCCCAGTCCCTGCAGACGCAGACCGTAGGCGACATTTTCCAGCACCGTGCGGTGAGGCAGCAATGCAAAGTGCTGAAACACCATTGACATACGAGTGCGCCGTAGCTCGCGCAGCTCTTTGGGATCGCGCGCAACAACTTCCTCTCCAAAGACCTGGATTGAGCCTTCGGTAGCTGGGTTGATGCCGTTCAGCATGCGAATGAGTGTCGACTTGCCGGATCCTGAGAGACCCATGACCACGAAAATTTCGCCGGGTGCCACATCAAAAGAGGCATCGATCACGGCGGCAGTGCCCAGCGCGCGGATTCCGTCTCGGCTGTCGCCGGTGCGCAAGCGCTCGACGGCTTCCTTTGGTCGGCGGCCAAATATCTTGAAGGCGTTCCGCACGCGTAACGCGACGGATGATGCTTCGGATTCCATGGAACTCCTCGTTTCGGCGAATACATGACGGCAGCACAACGCAGCGCGCTCACGCGGATGCGAGAATTGAGCGCACTCGAACTGTGGCCTCACGAAAGGCCCGAATCATGTATTGCGGAGCCTGAAAACCGGAAATCGTACAACGGTTCAAGCTCAACGCTACTTTCGACGCTAGCAAGGTCCTTCTGCCGCTGGCAAGGGTGCCAAGTCGAAGATGCAGAAGGATTACCGCGCTCTTCTTCGATGCTGACCAGGTGTTTTGTTGCACATTGCCCGCAATCTCAGTCGTTACGCACTCGTTACCCAAGCGGGGGATGAAGGTGTTCGGGCACAAAAGTTCTCACACCACGTCAGGTAAGATGGCGTTAACGACAGCGAACCGGCTATCACCGGGGAGTCTTCAGAAGAACAGTCTCCGCTTTCTCCGTATTGGAGGATGAGGGCACTCAGTAGAACTGAACGGGTGCGGCCCGTTATCGCCGAATGAAGTGACAGTGGAGCGCCAGCTGGCGGTTCACTGTAAGCGGGGTGGTACCGCGGGTGCAATCGCAGATTGCTTCCGTCCCGGCAGACCGTACTGACACGTATGCCGTTCGAGGATCAGATGACCTACCCAAAGCAACCCACTGACGCACACTCTGCAGCAGGCACCAGCGAGACAAGCTCGCCGACGAGTTCCGGTGTCGCCCCCTCGCCGTCGTTTCCAGCCATCGAGCGTCGTGTGCTGGAGTTCTGGAAGAAGGATGACACCTTCCGCGAGTCGATTCGACAGCGTGAGGGCGCGCCGGAATGGGTATTCAATGATGGCCCCCCATTCGCCAATGGGCTGCCGCACTACGGCCACCTACTGACCGGGTACGCGAAAGATGTGTTCCCGCGTTTCCAAACCATGCGTGGCAAGAAGGTGGAACGCCGCTTCGGTTGGGACACGCACGGTCTGCCCGCGGAGCTTGAGGTGATGAAGCAGCTCGGTATCACTGAGAAGAGTGAGATCGAGGCCATGGGTATCGACGTCTTCAACACGAAGGCGCGGGAGTCGGTGCTGTTCTATACGCGTGAGTGGGAAGAGTATGTCACCCGTCAGGCGCGATGGGTCGACTTCGAGAACGACTACAAGACCCTGAATCTGAGCTTCATGGAGAGCGTCTTGTGGGCGTTCAAGCAGCTGCATGAGCGGGGTCTTGCCTACGAGGGGCACCGGGTGTTGCCGTACTGTTGGCGAGACGAAACACCGCTCTCTAATCACGAGCTTCGCATGGACGACGATGTCTATCAGATGCGCCAGGACCCCTCGGTCACCGTGACGTTCCCACTGCGGGGTGCCAGCGCCGTAGCGCTTGATCTAGACGGTGTGCGCGCACGTGCGTGGACGACAACGCCCTGGACCTTGCCAACGAACGTGGCGCTCGTGGTCGGCCCTGAGATCTCTTACGCTGTCGTGCCTGCTGGGCCGTTGGGAGGGGCAGACGGTGGTGTTACGGGCGGCGCGCGCTACCTGTTAGCTGCAGACCTCGTGACTGCCCACGCGAAGGAGCTTGGGTACGAATCGGCAGAAGCGGTGCGGGAAAGCATCGAACGCGTGATTCTCGGCGCAGATCTCGAGAATGTCGAATATGAGCCGGTATTCGACTATTACACCGATGCCGAGACCTGGGGAACCGGTGACTGTTGGCGGGTGCTCGTCGACGACTATGTATCAACCAGCGACGGCACCGGCATCGTGCACCAATCGCCGGCCTACGGCGAGGACGATATGCGCATCACTGCTGCGGCGGGGATGCCCACGATCGTGAGCGTTGACGAGGGCGGTCGCTTCCTGAGCCCGGTCACCGACGTGGCCGGAGAGCTGTGGTTCGAAGCAAACCGGCCGCTCATTCGACTGCTCAAGCAGCACGGCAGGCTGCTTCGCGAGGCAAGCTACGAGCACTCGTATCCGCACTGCTGGCGCTGTCGCAACCCGCTGATCTATCGCGCGGTCTCCAGCTGGTTTGTGCGAGTGACCGACATCAAAGAGCGCATGCTTGAGGTGAACGAACAGATCACATGGGTTCCAGAGAACGTCAAGCACGGCCAGTTCGGCAAGTGGCTGGAGGGCGCTCGTGACTGGTCCGTGAGCCGAAACCGGTACTGGGGCAGCCCGATCCCCGTGTGGAAGAGTGACAATACTGAGTATCCACGTATCGATGTGTACGGCTCGCTCGAAGAGCTCCAGCGTGACTTTGGTGAGTTACCAATCAATCCGGAAACCGGCGACGTTGATTTGCACCGGCCGTTTATCGATACGCTGACCCGGCCTAATCCCGATGATCCGACTGGGCAGTCCACGATGCGGCGCATCGAGGATGTGTTCGATGTCTGGTTCGACTCTGGATCGATGCCGTTTGCTCAGGCACACTACCCATTCGAAAATCGCGACTGGTTTGACTCGCATCAGCCCGCAGACTTCATCGTCGAGTACATTGGGCAAACCCGTGGCTGGTTCTACGTCATGCATGTGCTCGCCACCGCGCTCTTCGACCGGCCGGCGTTCAAGAACGTCATCAGCCACGGCATTGTGCTCGGGAGTGACGGCAACAAAATGTCGAAGAGCCTGCGCAACTACCCCGATGTGAATGAAGTATTTGACCGGGATGGCAGCGATGCAATGCGCTGGTTCCTGATGGCTTCACCGGTGGTGCGCGGCGGCAACCTGGTCGTGACCGAAGAGGGCATTCGAGAGGGAGTCCGGCAGTTCCTGCTCCCGCTGTGGAACACCTGGTACTTCTTCACCCTGTATGCGAACGCAGATGGGACCGAGGCGGTGTGGAGCACGGAGAGTTCCGATCCACTCGATCGCTACATTCTCGCAAAGACCGGCAAGCTCATTCGAGATGTCGGCGCACACTTCGAAGGCCTCGACACCACGAGTGCGGCCGAGTCACTGCGCGACTTCGCCGAGGTGCTCACGAACTGGTACGTTCGTCGGTCTCGCGACCGTTTCTGGGAGGGTGTGCACGGCGAAAGCGGAACCCCTGAAAACCAGCAGGCCTTCAACACTCTCTACACGGTACTCGAGACACTCACGCGTGTCGCGGCACCAATGGCTCCGCTCATCGGTGAAGAAATCTGGCGAGGCCTGACCGGGGGAAGGTCAGTGCATCTTGAGGACTGGCCAGACGCTGCGCAGTTCCCGAACGAGGAGGAACTTGTCGGGGCGATGGATGAACTGCGTCAGATTACCTCGCAGGCCCTCGCGCTGAGAAAGGCGAATCGCCTGCGCGTTCGGCTACCGCTTGCTCGGCTCGAAGTCGTGACTGCGCACGCTGAAGCGCTCACACCCTTTGTGCACATCCTCGCCGAAGAACTCAACGTGAAGCAGGTGGATCTCACTCAGCTTGAGCCGGAGAGCGCCGCAAACTACGGAATCGTGCACACACTGACGGTGAATGCGCGGGCTGCGGGTCCACGCCTCGGCAAGCAGGTGCAGGAGGTCATTCGCGCCGCCAAATCCGGTGACTGGAGTGAGTCGGGCGCTGACGTCGTCGCGGGCGGAATTGCTCTTCAACCGGGGGAGTACGAGCTGACCTTGCAGGTTGGCGCTTCAGGAGAGGGCGAGGACGCCCTCGGGCTCCTCCCGGGAGGCGGGTTTGTGCTGCTGCGCACGGCAACCACCGAAGCGCTCGAGGAAGAAGGCATCGCGCGGGACGCGATCCGTGCGGTGCAAGAGGCGCGAAAGAACGCTGGGCTTGACGTGAGCGATCGCATCGTGCTCGCGCTGAATGCGGAGCCAGCGAATGCTGTGGCGCTTGAACGCCACCAGTCGCTCATTGCGGCGGAAACATTGGCAACTGCCATTGCTGTCCAAACGACCGAGGGTCTGTCAGATCCCTCGTTCTCAGTAACCTCGCCCGGTGACGGTGTGCACCGAACGTACGCCGAATCGCTCGGCGTTGAGAAACAGCCAATCGTCATTACGATTGACACAACCATAGGAGCGGCACATGACTGATCCACAACGTGCCGCACTGCGCGTGTATGACGAACTGATGACGCGTGTTGGCGAGGCGCACCCGAGACCTCGGATTGAACCGGTCCGGCGGCTCGCCGAACTCGTGGGGTCGCCTCAACTGTCGTTTCCCGTGATCCAGGTGGCGGGCACCAATGGCAAGACGTCGACGAGCCGTGCGGTCGAGTCGATGCTTCGTGCGCACGGGTTGCGCACCGGATTGTTTACCAGCCCTCATCTCGTCGATTTCACGGAGCGCTTCCAACTGGATGGCGAGCCGGTCACCGGCACCGTGCTTACAGAGGCCTGGGACGAACTGCGCCTACCGCTGCAGGTGCTCGACGCCGAGCTCGAGGCCGAAGGTCTCGGCCCCATCACCTTTTTTGAGGCATTGGTCGTGCTTGCCTTTGCGCTCTTCGCAGATGCTCCGGTGGACGTCGCGGTCATCGAGGTGGGCATGGGCGGCGAGTGGGATGCCACGAATATCGTTGATGCGACTGTCGCAGTCTTGACCCCCATTGATTTGGATCACACCTCCGTGCTTGGGAGCCGCTTGGCAGATATTGCGCGCACAAAGGCAGGGATCATCAAGTCAGGCAGCGTCGTGGTCAGCGCGCAGCAAGCACGGGAAGCGCTCGGCGAGATCGTCGCGGTCTGCGAGCAACAGGATGCCCGGCTCTTTTTGGCAGGACGTGATTTCGTGATCACGGAAGATCTCATGGCGGTAGGTGGTCGTCAACTCACTGTGCAGGGATTGCACGGGCACTCGTATGATCCGGTGTTCGCGCCCGTGTACGGCAGCTACCAGTCCGAAAATTTGACGCTGGCGATCGCTGCGGTGGAAGCCTTCTTCGGTGCGGAGCGGCCACTGCCACAGGAGGTGGTGCAACAGGGGCTCGGGCAGCTCACGGTTCCCGGACGGCTGCAGCTGATCGATAGCGAGCCAATTGT
>JAAZFP010000146.1 GCA_012511645.1 Microbacteriaceae bacterium | reverse complement strand
GCGAGCACCCGACGGTCACGCAGATCTTCATCGGTCACGCGCCCGACAGAGGATCCGTCGACGTAGATGAAATCAATGTCGAGTTGCCCAACCTGCCGCGCCACCCCGTCTCGCAAATCTACGACAGAGCCGTTCTCGCCAATGATGGTGCGGTTCTGTGGCACACCCGTTTCAATAGCGAGCGACGCGTTTGCCACGAGGTGACGATACTCGCCGTGGATCGGCATCACGTTTTTCGGGCGAACGATGTTGTAGCAATAGAGCAGTTCGCCGGCCGCGGCGTGCCCAGACACATGCACCTTCGCATTGCCCTTGTGCACGACGTTCGCGCCCAGCTTCATCAGCCCGTTGATCACCCGATAGACCGAGTTCTCGTTGCCGGGGATGAGGCTCGACGCCAGAATGACCGTGTCGCCCTCGCCAATCTCGACCTGGTGCTCACGGTTTGCCATGCGGCTGAGCACCGCCATCGGCTCACCCTGCGATCCAGTCGACATATAGACGATGCGGTGGTCGGGAATGTCGCCGCTCTTCTTGAGGTCAACCAGCACCCCTTCGGGTACTTGCAAAAAGCCGAGGTCGGCGGCAATCTTCATGTTGCGCACCATGGAGCGTCCCAGCAGCACGACCCGTCGCCCATTCGCTTGAGCCGCATCGAGCACCTGTTGCACGCGGTGCACATGACTTGAAAAGCTTGCGACGACGACCTTGCCGCGAGAACCAGCGATCACCCGTTCAATCACGGGGCCGATGTCTTTTTCCAGCGGGGTAAACCCGGGCACATCGGCGTTGGTCGAGTCGGTCATGAACAGGTCAACACCCTCTTCACCGAGCCTCGCAAAGGCGCGCAGGTCGGTGATGCGACCGTCCAGCGGCAGCTGATCCATCTTGAAGTCGCCCGTGCCGATGACGAGCCCGGCCTCCGTGCGAATCGCAACCGCGAGCGCGTCGGGGATCGAGTGGTTTACCGCGATGAACTCGAGGTCGAACGGGCCGAAGCGCACGCGGTCACCCTCGGCAACCTCGTGCAGCACCGGCCTGATGCGATGCTCTTTCAGCTTCGCGGTCACGAAGGCAAGCGTGAGCTTCGAGCCCACCAGAGGAATGTCTTCGCGACGCTTCAGCAGGTAGGGGACCCCGCCAATGTGATCTTCGTGACCGTGCGTCAGCACGATCGCCACGATGTCACCGAGTCGGTGTTCGATCTTTGAAATATCGGGCAGAATCAGGTCGACACCCGGATGGTGCTCTTCGGGGAACAGCACCCCGCAGTCAACCACGAGGAGTTTGCCGTCAATCTCAAAGACGGTCATGTTGCGCCCGACCTCGCCGAGGCCACCGAGCGGGGTCACCCGCAGCGTGCCCGGTTCGAGCTCTGGGGGTGCGTAGTGTGCGGTGGTCACGAAGTGGCTCCTTTTGCGGGGCGAATGAGCGGGTGGTTGGCGGAACGATTTAGCGGGTGGTTCCAGCAATTTTTGGCAGTGCGCCGCCGGCAGCGGCGTTGCGGTCTGGTCGGAAGTTCGAGAAGTCGGCGCCGGCAACATTCTTCACGAGCGCGATGTCGTCCTCGATCAGAGCCGCCTCCCACTCTTCGGGACCGACCAGCGGCAGACGAACGCGCGGACTGGTGATGCGGCCGAGACCGTGCAGCACATACTTCGCCGCCACGGTGCCGGGAACGTGCGTCATGATGGCGCGCACGAGCGGCTCAAGCTGCATATGCGCCTCGCGGGCCGCGTGCAGGTCACCACGGTTCACAGCGTCAATCATCGTGCGGTACGGCACCGCGGTGATGTTTGCAGTGACGCCGATGAGCCCGGCCGCGCCGATTGACAGGTGCGGCAGCACATTTGCGTCATCACCTGAGAAGTACATCAGGTCGGTTTGGTTGAGCACGCGGCTCACCTCGCTGAAATCACCTTTGGCATCTTTCACCGCAAGAATATTGGGGTGCTTTGCAAGCCGCACAATGGTCTCAAACTTGATGGGCACACCCGCGCGACCGGGAATGTCGTAGAGAATAACCGGCAAATCGGTCGCATCGGCGACCATGCGGAAGTGGGTGAGCAGGCCCGCCTGGGTCGGCTTGTTGTAATAGGGAGTGACGATCATGACCCCGTCAGCGCCAGCTTTCTCGCTGTGCTGATAGAGCTCGATCGCATGAGCGGTCTCATTTGAACCGCCTCCGGTGATCACCTTGGCACGGCCACTCGACACCGACTTCGCAACCTCGACGAGACGAATCTTCTCGGGGTCGGTCAGCGTTGAGGTCTCACCCGTGGTGCCAGTCACGACGATGCCATCGGCACCGTTCTGAATGCACTGCTCGATGTGGGCCTCGGTCGCGTTCCAATCGACCTCGCCGTCAGCATCGAAAGGGGTCACAAGAGCAACGAGTGTTTGTCCGAATGGGTTCTCTGGAGTGGTCACTGCACCAGGATACCGGAGGTCACTCGCCCTCACCGCCTGAGGTACCGTTCAAAGCACACCGTCAGGCCAGACGCTGACACGAACGACTCTCCTGCGTCGACGATGCGCCACTCGGGTCCGATTTCAGGGGCAAAGGTGTCTGCGTCTGGAACATCCATGTCAATTCTCGTGACCGCGAGCTCGTCAGCGAGCGGCATCGCGGCGCGATAGATCTGGCCACCACCCATCACCCACACGGTCTGCGGACTCAGGGCGGCGACCTCGTCGCCAGCGGCAGCACGGGCAGCCGATGCGTTGTTCCGCTGCTGCACCTCTGCCGGCTCAGGCTCCAAGGATCGCTTCGCAAGCTCAAGGCCAGCGCCGAGCGACAGCACCGTCTGCGCACCCTGCGCGACAAAGTCGGGGTCGCGTGTCACCACGATATTCACTCGCCCAGGCAACGGCCGAAAGCGTTCAGGGAGTGACTCCCATGTGCGGCGCCCCATCACGACTGGCGAGCCAAGCGTGACCTGTTTGAAATGAGCAAGATCTTCGGGCACATGCCACGGCATCTCGCCATTGCGTCCGATCGCGCCAGCGTTCGCCTGAGCCCATATGAGCCCAACCAGGCTCATACGGCGACCGGGGCCTTGATCCCCGGATGATGCTGGTAGTCGGCCAACGCAAAGTCATCGAACTCGTACTCGAAGATGCTGTCGCGATAGCGAAGCGTGATTTGGGGGTATGGCAGAGCCTCACGAGAGAGTTGCAACTCGACCTGCTCGACATGGTTGTCGTAGATGTGGCAGTCACCACCCGTCCAGATGAACTCCCCTGGCTCGAGCCCGGTTTGCTGCGCCACCATGAGGGTCAGCAGCGCGTAACTGGCGATATTAAAGGGCACCCCGAGGAACATGTCTGCCGAGCGCTGGTAGAGCTGACAGCTGAGCTTGCCGTCAGCCACATAGAACTGAAAGAAGGCGTGGCACGGCATGAGCGCCATTTCGTCGAGCTCAGCCACATTCCATGCCGAGACAAGGTGTCGACGCGAGTCTGGGTTCGCACGAATTTGTTCAATGACCTGCGTGATCTGGTCAATGTGCCCACCACCCGGCGTGGGCCATGATCGCCACTGCACCCCGTACACGGGGCCGAGATCGCCCTCGTCGTTTGCCCACTCATCCCAGATCGTGACGCCGTTCTCGCGCAGGTAGGCGGTGTTGCTTTCGCCGCGCAAGAACCACAGCAGTTCGTAGGCAACCGATTTGAAGTGCACCCGCTTGGTGGTGATGAGCGGAAATGACTCGGCCAGATCGAAACGAATCTGCTTGCCGAACAGGCTCCGCGTGCCGGTCCCGGTGCGGTCTGCCTTTGGTGTGCCGTGCTCGAACACCTCTCGCAGCAGATCTTCATACGGGGTGGCAATCACGGCGACAGTCATGCCCGCAAGTCTAGCCGCGATCTGAGCGGCGCTCCGGTGAAACAGGTGATGCCCCGGCGAACCAGGGCATCACTTGCGAGCGTCGCTCAGAGCGGGTTAGCGTCCAAGGGGCGCAGCGACGTCGTCAAACACTTCAATTGTGCCATCACTGTCATCACCACGAGTGATGACCTCCCCGCGGAAGAAGCGCGGCGACTTGCGTGACCAGATCACCATTAGTACGACGCCGATGAGCAGTACGATCACGCCGAGCACGCCCACCAGGCCGAGCCCAAAGATCTCGCTGCCCGAACCGAAGGCAGGATCGAAACTGTCGATTGTGGTCTGCACAAAGGTGACGATCAGGAACAGACCACCAAGGCCAGGAAGCAGCACCTTCAGCGTCATCGCCTTGCCACCCTCCTTCGGGGCGGTCTTGCGGAAGTACCAGGCACTCGAGAGCGCGGTGATGCCGTAGTAGAAGCACACCATCATGCCGAGGGCGGTAATCGTGTCCCACAGCACGTCTTCGCTCAAGAAACGCATCACCGCGTAGAACACCGACGCGACGACCGACGACCACAACAGCGCCACATAAGGCGACTTGTACTTCGGGTGCACCTTCTTGATCGACGGTGGCAGCGCCTCGTAGTGCGACATGGCCAGCAGGGTGCGGGCCGGTGAAATCGCGGTCGTGTTAATTGACGACACCGCGCTCAACAGAATGCCCAGCGTCAAGAGGATCGCGAACGGACCCATCACCGGGTGCGCGATGGCAGCGAACACGTTCTCTGCGATATCGACATTGGCAAGACCGTAGCTGTCTTCACCGACGCCCGACCACACGAGGGTGGCGGTCGCCGTGCCGACATACATCACGAGCAGGATCACGACGAGGATCATGGCAGCCTTGCCCTCGGTCGACATGCGTCCCTTGGACTTCTTGGTCTCTTCGCCAAGGGTGAGCACCGTGTCCCAGCCCCAGTACACAAAGATCGACACCGCAAGGCCGGCAGCGAACGCACCAAACCCATCAATGGCGAAGGGGTTGAACCATGAGAGTTCGGGAACCGCGCGCACGCCGGTGTTGGGATTCGGGTCGGCAAAGAACGCCATCGCCAGAATGAACCAGACCATGACGCCCATCTGGAAGAACACGGTGATGTACTGGAAGATCTTCGTCGCGGTCATACCGGTGTATGAGATCCATGTAGCCACAGCCATAAAGGCAAGACAGACCAGGATGTTGATCCAGACTTCACCGGCGAGGCCCGCCACCGCTGGGTCGTTCATGATGATCGCGAGCGATTCGAACAAGAAATCGACTGCGACACCGGCAAGGTTTGAGAGCACCAGCACAGTTGCGGCAATGAGCCCCCATCCCGCCATCCAGCCGACCCACGGGCCAAAGGCGCGGGTCGCCCAGGTGAATGAGGTGCCCGAGTCAGGCATGCGATCGTTGAGTGCCCGGTACCCGAGTGCGACGAGCAGCATGGGCAAGAAGCCAGCCAGGAAGATCGCAGGAGTCTGCCACCCGACTTCCTGTGCTGCGGGGCCTACTGCGGCAGTGAGGGTGTACGCGGGCGCACAGACCGACAGGCCAATGATGATGGCGCCAAACACGCCGACGGTGCCCTGGGGCAAGCCCTTTCGGCTGATCCCGGTGACCGAGTCAAGCGCTCGGGTGGGTGGCTGTGAAGTTGACTGCAATGTGTGCCTTTCTCAAAGCGGTAATCCTGCCCGATTCTACGCCGCAGCTACGAAATCAGCGAATCTCAGCACATAATCAACGAATTTCGTCGCGCCAGCGCGAGATTGCGGTGCGAAGCGCAGCACGTGCGCGCGTTCGGTCGCCACAGGCGTCATACACAATGCCGAGCCTCGCCCAGCTGCGCCAATCCTTCTCGTTGCGCTCGGCTTCGTCTTTGTACTTGGGAAACGCTGCGTCAGCCACCGAGCGCTCAGGTTTGCCCGTAGGGCCAACCTCACCAAGATCGTCGGGGAGGCGCCCCTCTACGTCAAGCCGGTCAACGAGCGCGGTCGCCCGCAACCCAAACAGCAGTTCACGCAGGAGTGCCCACACACCGATCAGTGGCAGCACCAGCAGCGCGACACCCATCGCCACGGCAATCACGGTGCCCGACTGCAGCAGCGCGATCGCCCGCATGCCAGCAAAACCGAAGTAGAGCACGAGCAGCAGGCTCATGATCACCACTCCCGCGATCGCGCGTGTGCGAGCGCTCACGCGCGATCCACCAAAATCTGCTCGAGTCCCACAACGAGGCCCTCGAGTCCCGAGATTGATTCGAGCGCCGCCTTGATGCCTGCGCGGTAGGCATCTGGTGAGTGCGTGTCGTGGGTGATGGTGAGCACTTCTCCGGCGCCACCAAAACGCACCTCTTGCTTGGCAACCACGCCCTGCAAACGCAGGCTGTGCACGGGCACCCCCGCGATCAACGTTCCTCTGGCGGGCTGCTCAGGGTGAGGCGCGAGAATCGCTTCACCGCGCTTGGCTGCAGCGATCTCTTCCGCGGTGCGCACCGCGGTGCCACTCGGCGAATCAACCTTCTGCGCGTGGTGCGCCTCGACAATCTCCACGCTCGCAAAGTGTGGAGCCGCGATGCGGGCGAGCATCGTGCCGATCACCGATCCGAGGGAAAAGTTGGGCACGACCAACGCAGCACCGCCAGCCGATGCCCGAACATGATCATCCAGTGCCGCAAGCTCGTCGGCGGCATAGCCGCTCGTGCCAATGATGACCTTCTGTCCGCGTGCAAGCGCGGCTCGGGTGAGTCGCTGCGAGGCCTCAAGTTCGGTGACATCAAACACAATGTCGGCATCTGCGCCGGCGTCTGCAGCTGAGTCCCGGCCGATCCTTGCGATAAGCGTGAAATCTGGGTGTGCGTCGATCACCTCGCATACGAGCGACCCGAGGCGACCACTGGCCCCCGCAACGGCAACGTGCTGCATCATGCTGTTAGCGTACTCCGCGACACGTCACCGACGGCAACCCGCACGAGCGGCTGCGCCGCGATGGTTCCAGCAATGCTGCGGATCTCGTCCCCCGTCACCGCGGCGAATCGCGCAAGTGATGTGTCGAGGGTGAGGAACTCCCCGGTACCGAGCTCTGCCCGCGCGAGTCGACCCATGCGCGTGTCGCTGTCTTCAAGCGCAAGCGCCGATGAGCCCGCAATCTGCCCGAGCGCCCGATCCCGCTCTTCTTCGGTAATGCCTTCATCGGCAACGCGACGGAGCTCAGCTTCAGCTAGCTCCGCGACGGCCGCGGCATTTTCAGGCATGGTCCCGGCATACATGCCAAACGCGCCGCCATCGCTGTAGCTCGCACCAAATGAGTACGCGGTGTAGGCG